>JAJYOS010000007.1 GCA_021796055.1 Bacteroidota bacterium | reverse complement strand
GCGACTATAACACCGCGGATGTTTCGCAAACAACGTTGCGCGATGTCTATCTGCCGCCGTACAAAGCTGCGATCGACGCCGGAGCCGAGACGATTATGAGTGCCTTCGATGATCTTGACGGGGTCCCGGCGAGCGCCAATCCATTCACGCTCAGAACCATACTGAAGGGGGAGTGGCGCTTCGGGGGATTTGTCGTCAGCGATTGGGACGCCGTCGGTGAGCTTATCGATCAAGGCGTTGCGTGCGACTCTGCTGAAGCGGCGCAGAAGGCTGTCGAAGCGGGTGTCGACATGGACATGGTCGGCCCGTATCACGATCACCTCGAAGCGCTGGTCAAGTCAGGCAAAGTGTCGATGAGCGTGATAAACGATGCTGTTCGAAGGATCCTGCGGATCAAGTTTAAGATGGGATTGTTTGAGCACCCTTATGTCGATGTCTCGAAAGCGAAGACGTCGCTTATGCATCCGGCATATTTAGAATTAGCGCGGCAGGAAGCGCGCGAAGCTATCGTGTTGCTTAAGAATGAAAATCACCTACTTCCTCTGAACAAGGACGTTAAATCCATAGCTGTTATCGGCCCTCTCGCCGACGACAAGTCCGACATGCTTGGCAGCTGGTATTGCCAGGGAAAGCCGGAACCTGTCGTCAGCCTGCTCGATGGGATCAAGGCGAAACTTTCTCCTCAGACTAAGTTGTACTACGCGCGGGGATGCGGCATTACCGACACGTCGAAGGCTGGATTTGCCGACGCGCTGAAAGCGGCGAAGAAAGCCGACGTTGTAATCTTGGCGGTAGGTGAGCGCGGAACCATGACAGGCGAAGCCGAGTCTCGCGCATTCCTCAACATTCCCGGCGTGCAGGTGAAGCTTGCAAAGGAGATTGTGGCGCTCGGCAAACCCGTGGTGGAGGTGTTGATGAGCGGACGGCCCCTTTCAATCGCATGGTCGGCCGGACATGTCCCAGCCATTCTTGAGACCTGGTTCCTGGGAACCGAAGCAGGGAATGCCATAGCGGATGTGCTGTTCGGCGACTACAATCCGAGTGGGAAACTAACCGCTTCATTCCCGAGAACCGTGGGTCAGGTTCCCATCTACTACGATCACATGAACACCGGTCGCCCGCCGTCGCCAACGAATCATTATACTTCAAAGTACATCGACCTCCCTATCGGTCCACAGTATCCCTTCGGATTTGGATTGAGTTACACGGAATTCAAGTATTCAAATCTTCGGGTGGCAAACGATCCAAATGTTACCGATGGATTCATAGTTACGGCGGAGGTGAAGAACGTCGGAAAGCGAGCAGGAGCGGAGATCGCGCAGCTCTATATCCGGCAGAAGTGCGCCTCGGTGACGAGGCCAGTCGAACAGCTCGAAGGTTTCCAGCGCGTGGAAATTGAGCCTGGTCAGACCAGGACTTTACGATTCAAGCTTACGCCCTATGAGATATCCTTCATCAATGCCCACATGAAGCGCGTCATCGAGGCGGGCGGTTTGGAAATAATGGTCGGCGGGAGCTCGGCAAGCGTCATTTCGACTACTGTAAATATTCCTCGCTCCATGCCTGTCAGCGATAAGGTGGAGATTCAGGAATGACGTTGGATGAACTGAGAGGTTAGTTGTCCAGGCGTGATGATTGGGCTGCATGCGAAGCAAGGGCGTCGATTGACCGGAGTCTAAGGTTTTCTTGGATGTGCGGGATGTCCGCGGCCTGAAGATCTTCAAAACGACGCTCCACCTGCCTTCTTACAGATTTTGTGTCCACCTGGAGAAGCGTGTGTTTTGATGGAGACTGTCGTAGAAAAGAGGTGGCAGCGTCTCTGCCTGCAGTGATGAGCGTGTCTATGGAGTGGAAATCCGACCAGTCAGCCAAACCGACTTCCGGGTTTAGCACAACATCAGCCGCCGTCAGAGCTCGCTGGTTCAGTCGGCGATTTGCTATCAGGTCTGCTCGTATTAGCACATCCAACCCGGTCTTTGGTGGTGCCTCATGCGCGATATCTCTTGATACGTCAACTGCGAGCACAGGGTACTTTGATAGACTCTTCGCTGCGGTCACCGGAACTACCTGCAGGACACTTCCGTCTATGAGCGGGCTCCCATGTATATCGACTGGAGTTATCACTCCCGGTATCGCTGAGCTCGCTGCTACTGCCTGTATGATGGATCCATGATCGAGCACCACTTCCTCAGCCGTGGTCAGGCTAACAGCCACTGCCGCAAAGGGAATGTTCGTTTCACGAATATCCTCGTTCTTCAACAGGCGTGACAGAAAATGCATAAGGATGGAATTGTCAATTGCGCCGGCCCGCGTTGCAACACGTGAGAAATATATGCCGCGTCTAAGATAATCCACGAGATGTCTCCTCGACCTGTGATTCTCGGGCTGTGAGTTTTCAGGCATCAGGTCTAGCCGCAAATCGGTAAAGCAATCCCTGTGTAGCAGTTCCTTCACAAGCTCCTCAATGCGGTAGGAGTCGCGCAGCTGACTGTACATGGCGCCTATGATCGCTCCCATGCTGGAGCCGACGATGAGAGAAGGAAATATCCCTTCGTTCTCAAGAGCTCTCAGAACGCCGATGTGAGCCAGTCCGCGCGCGCCTCCTCCGCCTAATGCCAGGGTAAAGGGGGACTGGAGAATATTACGGTATTTCATCCAGCCATCCCTTTTTCTTATTGGATTATCAGGCATGACGCGTATGGTCGGTCGATCTTCGATGTTGCTTATCCTCGATCGCCGAGCCGATCCATCCAAGCAATATCACACCTACTGTGAGAATCGATATCCCTGTTATCATTGTCGCCGAGTTCATTTTCTTATCTCCTTTCATGGTTTGATTTATTCCGTTCAATTAGGGCCGGAAGCCCCAGCGAAATCCAAAGCTGTTTTGTAGCTTGCTGTCTCATGCCAACCTCTCTTCATCCCGTCGAATCATCGAGGCAAAGCCCGTGATCGTGATGATGAGCCCGGAGATGAGATCGTTGTATATATAACCGATCCCGCCGGTCAACGAGGGGATGAAGGCTGCAATTATTATCCACGCGCCAAACACCACCGCGAGCCAGCCCTGCCACTCGCGATCCTTTATGATCTTCGACGAGGTTATTGCGATTACCACACCTACAGTGATATCATTCCAGATATTGATGGCGGAGGCCAGGCCAAGAAATGCTGCCGAGATGAGCCAGAGTCCCAGGAGCGCGTTCGTCCATGATTTCCACATGTCTGAGTTCTCCTTTTAAATCCGGACGCTGCCTGCAGTCTCCCTCCCGGAAGATTGCGCCAGTATTGAATCTTGTGCGGGAGGGTCGGACCGTACCGCTTCTTTCGCAGCTTCTGCCTGCATCATCCTTTTCGCAAGATAGCCATACGCCTCTGAAAGGGTAGGGTGAGGATAAACAGCGTCAGCGACATCGCGAAGGGTTAGACCTCTGGATACTATGAGCGCCCCCTCGCCAACCACCGATCCTGCATCTTTCACAAAGATATGGACGCCGATAATGACGGAGGTCCGGCGATCAACCACGAATTTCAGAAACCCAAACGGATCGCCGTTGATTTGTGTGACCGCATCGATCCTGTAATCGTAGACCCCCGTTACTACGTCTTTTCCTTTCTTCCTCGCCTCGCCTTCCGTGTAACCGACTGATGCAATTTCCGGATCGGAAAACAAAACCCACGAGTTCTTCGTAAAGTCTGGTCTCGCAGAATTGCCTCTCATGATGTTGACCGATACGATGTGCGCCTCGTATGTCGCAGTATGAGCAAACTTCGGTGCATTTATTACATCGCCGGTCGCATAGATGCCGCTTACGCTGGTCTCCAGGTATTCATTGACGGCGATTCCTTTCGGAGTGTACATTATGTCGGTCGCGGCAAGGTTCAGCTCGTCCAGGTTTGGCTTTTTTCCGGCAGATACAAGAACCTGCTCGGAAATGACTGTTCTGGTAACTCCATCAGCACCTGAGAATGTCACGATGAATTTGCCGTCCGCGCGGGATACCTCAGTGACACGCGAAGATGTGAATATGTCTATGCCTTGTTTCCGAAGCCTTGCGGTTATCCCGTCGACAAACTCCGGTTCCACTATGCCGCTTAAAATGGTATCCATTACTTCGATGACTGTGCATTTCACATCTAGCTTCGAAAACATCTGCGCGAGTTCGATGCCGATTGGTCCGCCGCCGATAATCACAAGAGACTCAGGCACAGAATCACGGCTGAATATGGTTTCGCTGGTGAGCAACTCGCCGGTGGCGTTTCCTTTGAAGGGCGGTATCGTCGACGACGCGCCTGGTGCAATGATTGCATAATCGAACTCGGCAGTGAGATTTACACCGTCGCTCCCGGCAATCTCCACTTCGTGGTTTGAAAGAAACCGTGCAGTACCGCCGACGAGGGTAAGATTCTTCAGCTTCTGAATACCATCATAGGCTGCCCCCGATCTTGATCCGAGGATCCGCTCCATATTGCTTCGTATCTGCGTCCAGTATGTGTCGCGCTCTTCGTGCGATGGTTTTGTTCCCGATTTCCGTTCCTTGCCGAAGTAGTATTCATCGGCAGAGTGCTTTATAATTTTAGATGGGATGCATCCAATGAACAGGCACGCCCCTCCGAGTTTCCCGCTCTTTTCTACGAGCAGGACTTTCTTGCCTCTGGCGGCCAGATCAATTGCGGCAGGAGTTCCACCAGGTCCTCCTCCGATAACTACTACATCAAAATGTGTTTTCACGATATTCTCCGATATTTTAACAGATTGTTCGAATTCAAATACCTGTGTGGCAGATCTATGATGGATCGATTTCATTGCGCACTCTTGCTCTCGAGATAATTCAACTCCGCGTATTCCAGAAGTATGTCTTTTTGGAAATTGAGAATGGAAGTCTGAACCGCTGCCACCTGGACCTCGGCATCGTTAAGCTCGGTTGCGGTAATGATTCCGTTCTGGTAGCTCACCTTCGCGATCTCATGGGCTTTGCTTGCGACCTGGAGGTGGACTTCCTCAGCGCTCATCCTGGCACGCAGGTTCTCGATATTGATAAGTACATTCTTTATATCGAACCGCAGTTTTATCGTCATTCCTTCCTCGTAGTCTTCCACCATGTTCCGGGATGCATCGACCTCATCCACCTGGCCCTTTGTCAGGTTACCATTAAAGATTGGCATTGAGAGGCCTATTCCTGCCGCGAGTCCGTTCCTCCACGCGTTATCGTAGGGAGGGAAGTCCATACCGTGGTAGACATGGTAGTTTCCAAAGAGGAAAATCGTCGGCTTCATCCCGGCGGCAGTAATTGTTTTCAAATTGCCAAGCATCTGCTTCTTGAGCCGCAGGCTCTTCAGCTGGTAGTTATGAGCGATTGCGTACGAGTAAATGTCGACACTGTCCGTCCGGGCGGTGGAGTCTGGCAGCTGCAGTCCGCCTACACATTCTATCTGTTCCGATATCGGTAGCGCGAGGAGCGACTTCAGTCCCGACTCCGCAAGATCGAGTTTGCCTTCGAAGTCGACAAGCCTCGCCTTGAATTCGTCGACCTTGCTTTCGAAGGTGAGGACGTCAAATTCAGATCGCACTCCATTAGCGTATGCCTGTTTTGCCAGCTCCAGATGCTTCTCGAACTGACTTAATGCCTGCCTGTTCACATCTATGACTTTTTCGAGCAAAAGGACATTGTCGAAAGCGGTCGTCACATTGAGCACCAGCTGGTCTTTCTGCTCATCAAGATCCGACGTTGCCGCTTCTTTCAGTATGCCGGCGTTCTCGTTTGCTTTCGATATCTTGCCGCCTGTATACAGCGGATAGACAAGATTTATGTCTGTGGTGAACACGTCCCTGTTCTCATCCGCGAAAGGCGCCATCGGTCTTGTGACTACATACTCGCCGGATACCGGACCGCTTGACGTCATCACGGGAATCTGGTTAGGTCCCTGCAAGAACATTCCGGGCAGATTATTCGCATAAAAGTATTGTGACATCAGATTTACGGTGGGCACTTCGAATGACCGGGCCTGTTCCATCTTGGACTCTGCCGCCTTGACGTCGGCCTTCTTTGCCTTGACAAGCGGATTGTTTCCTATGGCGATATCGATTGCCTGATCGAGTGTCAGCTGACGTGTCTCCTGTGCGCTTGCAGTCAGCGCGAGGATAAGGATCGCCGCTAAGGTTACCTTCATAAGTTTCATCATGACAGAATCTCCCTGGGCTGGGTACCCGAAATATGCCTTGTGTCGCCGGATGAGATGATTCTCCTTCTTTCGAAGGCTCCTAACAAGATGGACAGCAGCGAAAGCAGCAGGAACCCGCCAATGAAATAGTAAAGTGAATTAAGATAGTTGCCGACATCCGCGACTCTCAGCCCGCGGTTGAATACTCCGTACAGCGCTTCGAGGTAATACCTCAGTGGAAACCAGCCTCCAACCATTCTCGGGAAAGCGGGCATCTGCTGGAACGACACGAGAAATCCGGAATACAAGAATGCCGGCAGAACGATGAGCGTGTAAATGGCAACCAATGTGACGGTGCTCTTGATATTAAGCGAGAAGAATAGCGAGATGCTCTCCATCGCCATAACAAGCACCGATATCACAAAGACAACATTCCAGAAATTCGAGGGAAGCGGAACGGCAAACATTACCATTACGGAGTAGAAGGCCACCGCTATTGCCGTCGTAACAATCAACCATGAGAGGATCACAGGCATGATCACAGCCTTCACGGGAAGCTGCCTTGCGACCTTCGCACTCGGGAATTTTTCACGGAATTGTTTCAGGTTCACGTTGAGCAAAAGAACGATGATTACAAGGGATACCACCTGCATCGCGAGGCCCATGAACGCCGGAAGCATCGACGATTCCATGTTTACCGTAGGTGAATAGAACGCCCTGGTACTAACTGTCAGAAGCGGCATCATCTGATGCCGGAAGTTCGGTATCGAGCCTAGATCCTCAACCGGTACCTTCAATTGCAGCTGAGATGCAATAGTATTTACAATCATATTCATGTTGCCGAGCGCGAGATTTGGAACACTGGGATTTGCAGAGCCGTTAAGCACTACCAGTATTCTTTGCGACCTTCCGTTAAGCACATTCTTGTAAAGGTCATGGGGTATTACGACACCGGCGTCGACCTTCCCCTGTGCTATCAGATTTTGCAGTGCGAGATAGTCTACCGGCGCATATTCGACGTCGAAAACGTCTGACGACCTTATGCCGAACACGATGGACCTGCTCAGTGGTGACTGATCCTCATCCACAACCGCGGTCCGGATGTGTCTGGGGGCATTGTTGTAATACATCCCAGCCATCATGCTGAAAAAGAAAGTGAGGATAACCGCGATGAGAAGCGTTCGCAGTATGATTTGTGCCAGCATCTTAATTGGTTTCATGGCTCCCACCTCCGAGTGCTACCTGAGCGCTGGGACTTGCAAGCCTGAGGTAAACATAGATTCCAGGTTTTATTTGGTCTTTATTGTTGAGGATTTTCAACTTTACTGAAAATGCCCGCACGTCTCTTTCGTCCTGCAGGTTGGTTGGCACCTTTGTCGCGAAGTCCGCCATCGGGAGGATCTGGACCACTTCGGCGAGAAAGTTCACTCCTCCAATGCCGGTCGTCAGCGTCAGGACTTTACCCAGCTGTATCTGGTTGATGTACGATTCGGGTATGCTGAACCGCGCCCACGATATGGAAGTATCCGTCTCAACGACAACCGGCATCCCCGGTGCCATCATCTGTCCAGGCTCCAGAACCCTGACATTTACTTTCCCGGCGATTGGGGACGTGATTGTCATGTCGTTGATGTTGCTCTGAAGGGCGGCCATCTTGTTGCTGACGACGTCGTAAGCAGTTTCAATTTCGTCCAGCTTCTGCTGAGGTACCGCACCCACAGCATAGAGGTTTTGAAGTCGTTTTCTGTTCCTGCCGATATTCGTCAGCTCAGCCCTCATGGCGGACAGATTGTCGAGCATGTCTTGATTGTCGAGCTGAGCGATCTTCTGATCAACCTTCACATACTGTCCTTCGTGGACGTATATATCCGTAATCTTGCCCGGGATCCTCGTCGTCACGTTTACCTCTGTGTCTTCTATGTATCCCATAAAAAGATTCTGATACTTCGGCGGGTCCTGAGCGCATCCTCCGATCATTAACATAGCGATTGCGGCCAGCCCGACCGACACTTTGGAAACCTTTGTAGTATTTGTCTTCATGACTTTGTCCTTTGCTTCATCATTATTTTCCAAGTTGATATTCCACGCCGAGGAGCACCGAGTAACCGGTGAACCAGGCACTCTTCTGATAAATCGTGTATGGTACTCCGACTCTGAAGTCGAGACCGTGGCTATAATAGTAGGTTATGTCGGCGAGCACGTTCAGGTAGTAATCGTATGAATTCGCCACGGGGTTTCCTGAGACTCTGTCGTCAAATTTATAAGCACCGTTGAGCCCGGCGTCGAAGGTGAAGCTCCCGAACGGCGTCGATGTGTATTTTTCGACGAGGAGGTAAGCCCCTGTCCAGTCACCGTAGTTCAGAGAACCGTCGTTGCCAACCAGGTTATAGTACGCCGAGTAGAGGAGCCCATACGTTCCAATGGGGCTGTAGCCATCAGCTGATCCGGTGAACTGGATTGCGTTTACACCCAACGCGTACTGGTACTTTCCCGGAGGCGTGTCCGCGGCGATTGGAAGCGTGGTTGAAAGTGTAGCGTCTAAGTCGGTCCCTCTCGCATCTTTGATGAAGTTCAGTGTACCGCCCAGCTGCAAGTCGCCGAATCCCTTGCCGGTAAGAGTCGGATTCAGCGAATACACGTGTACGGATCGCAGCGGAATTTCACCGAACACAGTCAGGTCCCGTGTCAGTCCGTATCCGACGAAACTGTTCAATGCGACGTCGTTGAAAACGGTCGTGGAAGGTTTGATGACGTACGTGTTTTTCGCCTGATCATAAAGTTTCAAATGGTTTGCCATGTCTCCGGTGAAATCGAAATAAAGATTTCCGGGATCGAGAACTCCTTTCTGGACTCCGAAAACGGAACGATACCCTAACTGTGCTTGAGCGAGTCGGGGTAGGAACGGAAACACTAGCAGGACAAGCAGGTAGCTTAGTCTTCTTCTCATCTTACTGCTCCGATGTGTTATGGTTTTAGAATGCACAAGCCTATAGGCCAAACGGCGTGCCGCCACTTAGATTGTCAAATTCAGTTCAATTGGGCCGAATTATTACGAGTACGAAGAGAAGTTGGGAAATGGAGTTTCGCAGCCACCGATTTGAGTTGTTGAATGTAGCGTTCTATTGTGGGAAGATCTGGGAAATCAAGTTTCGCGCTGCAAAAAGAGGGTAACCACCAAGACACAAAGGCACGAAGAATATGATTAAACTGCTTTCCGTTGTGTCCTGGTGTCTTAGTGGTTAACTTCATCCGTCAGCAGTGAGGCGTTAGATGCATAATCCAATCCCGGAGAATCTGGAGCTGGTAGCGAAGAAGATTGTAGATTCGGCCTACAGTGTCCACAGGAATCTTGGCCCGGGACTTTTGGAGAAGGTCTACGAGCCATGCTTCTGCCACGAGTTGATCAAGAGAGATTTGTCGATAAAGAGGCAAGTTGTTATACCCATCGAATATGATGGGTTGGTATTCGATGAAGGTCTGCGATTGGATGTGCTTGTCGAAGGAGAAATCATCTGCGAACTAAAGGCAGTCGAGAGGACAATTGAAGTCCATGAAGCCCAGTTGCTTACATATTTGAAACTGACAGGCAAGCGTCTTGGTTTCCTTATCAACTTCAACGTTCCGCTCATCAAAGACGGCATCAAGCGGATGATACTGTAGGACCAAGCACATTGTAGCTACCAAGGCACAAAGGCACGGAGAATATTATTCGAATTGTTTTCCTTTGTGTTTTGGTGCCTTAGTGGTTCCACAGCGGTGAGAACGCGTTCACGCTTATATACTTCTTCTGATGTGCCTTCGCAGAAACGTCAGTCACGCCATCTTCCTAACCGTCCCTAAGCTTTGTCATGTCGAGCTGGTGCTTCTTTATTAGATTCTGCAGCTGTCGCCTGTCGTACCCGCTGAGACGTGCAGCCTCGGATATATTTCCGCCCGCATCTTCAATTAGTTTTAGAAGGAAGCTTCTCTCAAGATCCATTAAGACTTTTTCGGTTCGCTTGATCTTTTCTTTCTGCAGCTCTTCTTTTGTGGAAGGCACGTAATCAGTTACAGCTCCGACAGCTTCACGGATTTCTGAGGGAAGAGAATCTGCAGTGATTTGCCCTCCCCGTGTGAAAATCATCGACTGTAGCACGACATTCTCGAGCTCTCGCACGTTTCCGGGCCAGGCATGAAGTCTCAATATCTCCATTGCATTCGACTCAACGCCGCTGATTTTCTTCTTCGCCGTCTCTCCGTGCTTCGAGATAAAATGCTGAACTAATAACGGTATATCTTCTTTCCTGTCCCGGAGCGGCGGAACCTGCAGGTAAACCACTTTTAACCGGTAGTAAAGATCCTTCCTGAAGCGCCCGCCATCAATCTCGTCTTTCAGATTTCTGTTTGTGGCGGCGACAACCCTCGCGGCCGATTGCAGGAAAGTCGTCCCGCCGACGCGCGTGAACTGCCTGTTCTCAAGTACATGGAGGAGCTTCACCTGAAGATCGAGCGGCATCTCACCAATCTCGTCCAGGAAGATCGTACCTCCGGCAGCCATCTCCAGTTTGCCGCGCTTCATGCCGACCGCCCCGGTGAACGCTCCTCGCTCGTGTCCGAAGAGCTCGCTTTCGAAAAGCTCGTGCGGTATTGCGCCGCAGTTAACCTCGATAAACGGTCCACCGGAACGATCGCTCATCCGGTGAATTGCCCTCGCGAACAGCTCCTTGCCGGTACCGGATTCTCCTTCGATGAGTACGGACGCGTCGGTCGCAGCCACCTCCCTCACGAGCCCGAGCAGTGAACGCATCTCCGGATTGATCGTAATGATGTCTTGCGGGACTTCGTACGATTTCAATTTGTCTTTGAGCGCGATGTTTTCCTGGAGCGTAGTACTGTGTTCCATGGCTCTTCTAATCACAGCTTCGGTGTCTTCGATCTTGACGGGTTTCAGGATATAGTCGTACGCCCCGGCCTTCATGGCCGCCACCGCGTCTTCCACGCTTCCGAACGCGGTCATAACCACGACCGGAAGCCATGTGTATTTCTCTTTCACATATCCAAGCAGTTCCGTCCCCGTCATCTTCGGCATCTTGACGTCGGTCAGTAGGACATCGACATGTTCTTTCTCGAGAGTCTTCACCGCTTCGGCGCCGTCCCTCGCAACAAGCACGTCGTACCGATCCTGGAAATTTATCTTCAGGACTTTCCATGCTCTCTCTTCGTCGTCCGCTATGAGGAGTGTCGGCTTTTCGCGCATAATATCAGCCCCCATCCTTTTTCATCATGCATGTAAAACTGAATACCGTCCGCCCCGGCTTCGATTCGAACTCGATACGACCGCCAAGCGTTTCGGCAATGTTGTTGGAAATGCTAAGCCCCAATCCCGTGCCGGTATCTTTTGTTGTGTAGAAAGGGTCGAATATCTTCTGTGCGCTTTCTTCAGGTATACCTATGCCATTATCTGACACGGACAGGTTCAGAACGCCGTCGTCTACCTTGAATGTTAGAGCGACCTTTCCATCTGAACAGCGGAAATGCGTATTTGTTTTGCATCTCTCTTTTACGGCGTCTATCGCGTTCATCGTCAAATTGAGCAAGAGCTGGTAGAGCAAGTCCCTGTCAACGATGATTTCGGGTGGAGCATCATCAAGCGACACATGCACGTTGACTTCACCCGCGGAGGCCATTACAGCCATTTGCACCCGCCGGAGGATATCCTCCGGTGAAACATGCTCGTACTTTGGTGGACCTAGTTTAGCGAGGTTCAGAAAATCGGTAAGAATCTTGTTCAGCCGGTCGGCCTCATCCACTATGAACTCCTTAAGTTCTTTCTCTTCCTCGCGAGTCAGCTGCTTCTTCAATAGTGTCTGTGCCGACGCCGACATGACGTTAAGTGGATTCCTTATTTCGTGCGCCACACCGGCGGTCAATTGTCCAAGCGAGGCAAGGTGTCGAACCCGGAATTCTTCCTGTTCCTGTCGACGAATCTTTTCGATAATTCTGTTCCTCTGGAATGCAGTTGCCACTTCGTTAGCGAATATCATTATCGCGTCTATCATCTCCGTAGAGAAATTGCCACCCGATTTTCTGGCCGAGATCGCAAGTATACCGAATAGATCGTCTTCTGCAAACAGAGGGAATAGCAACCTAACTTTATGCGAGCTCAAATACGAATACAAGATATCGCCGACCTTGTGTCTGTCGACGTCGTAAAACTCGATCGGGCCTCTCCGCTGTGCGAGCCTTGAGACGATAAACTCATCGGTCCTTATCTCAACGCTGCCAGCATTGCGTTTCCATTCCCCGAAGCTCGTCGAATCGTCGTCTTTCAGAAATATCATGATCTCCTGGATATTGAATTGACCCAGTAAGAAAGATTCGACTCGTTTAAGAAGATCCGAGGTGGATAGATAGTTAGAAAGATCGCGCGAGAAGCCGACCATGCTTCGTCGGTATTTGTTTATGTCCCTGCTTGTAACGTTTTCTATCGCACCATGAATCCTCTGTTCAAGGGGCCTTATGAGAATTACCAGGACGAGAACAAAAAGGGCATTTGCCGCGTACGAGCTGATTCTGAGGTAACTCAGGAGGCCCTCCGTCACCGCCTGCACGCCGAGAAAGTAGATTGCCAGAATGATAGACGACGCGATCGAGTACGCCAGACCGCTCCTGAATGAACTTTTTGATTTGAATATTTTCCCTTGAAGTGCTGCGGTGGCGAATATCGCTCCGGCACCGGCCGAGAGGAGCGTCGAGGCGATATAAAGATAAAGAGTACCTGGAATCACCCGTTCCTGGTTCAACGCTAACACTGAAAAAGCGAACTGTGCGGCACCACCTAGGAGGAATATATGTGAACGTCTCTTCTGAGTAGTGGTTTGCAGCAGACGGTACTTTCTGATTACTACCGCAGTACCCCATAAGAGATAGACAAAGAATGTCGTTAACAGCGAAATCGATTGAAAATCCTGACGCAGGATGATTCTGTAATAGTAGACGCTGCCGGCTCCCGAAAACGGAATGAGCTCTATGTGAAAATTTGGAAATGACGATGCCAATAAGATGGCAGGAAACAGGAAGAGAGCGACGTGGAAGAGCACGCTTGTCGCCAACTTGTTGTATGATTTCGGAAAGTGGTACGCCAGAGCTACGTAAATCGCAGGCATGAGGAAGAAAATTCGATAGAGGATTTGCGCGGCGAGAGTCGCCCCCTGTTCCGTTCCGCTGGCCAATATGAATATCTCGGAGATATTCCAGATGGCAAAACTGAGGATGAGCGCCGATGCCCACCGGTTTACTGCTGACCCAGTGTTCCCGAAGAACACGATGAAGGCGGTGCTGAAATTAACTACAAATGCCGCAATTGCAGGGAAGGAGTATATATTCATAAAACTATTTTGGACGGTCCCGATGCATTACGCATGTCTGCAGCCAAGTCGAGCTGTGGATTCTGTATCGCTTTCACGGACTATACTATATGCAGGATTTATTTCAAGATATCGCAAAGTCTGCCGATTTCGCCTTGACTCGCCTGTTTTTGCCTATTAACTTAGTGAGTACTCACTTACATGTCAAGGACCAAGTTCAAATGGAAAGAAAACCGACTGAAATAAGACAGGAAGAGATAAAGAAGGCGGTACTCTCCATTATTGATCAGGAGGGAATGCATAATCTCTCGACGAGGAAAGTCGCGGAAAGGGTAGGCGTCAGTGAAGGCGCGCTCTTCAGACATTTCCGAACAAAGAGGGAAATGATCCTTGCAGTCGTGGATGAAGTTGAAGAAGTCCTGATGAAGTCGCTGCGTGACGTTGCGGCCGAAGAAAGTCCGGCGGAGGACCGGCTTCTCAAATTCCTTTGCGCTCACGTGCGGTACCTAATCGCTAATAAGGGCATAACGATTCTTCTTTTTTCCGAAGCGGCACACGCCAACGATCCCGAGCTGAAGTCACGCATGCTTAAAATACTCAACGAGCAGAAACGTCTGGCGAAAAAGATAGTGAACGATGGAATGTCCACGGGGGAATGGGACAAGTCTCTCAATATCGATCACTTCGCAACGCTCTACATGGGGATCCCGATCTCGCTGAACATTGAGCTTGTCCTTAACCCGGGCGGCGTAAACACCGACAATTTCTGCAAGAAGATGCTTGCGATTCTCGGGCGCGCCCTGAGATCCGGCAACTAAAAAAATTTGCCCAGCTCAGTAAGTGACTGATTACTTGCTAATCCAACAAGGGAGAATATGAAAATGAAGGAAGCATCAAGCAACCGAACGAAAAATGAAACATTCAGCCAAGACAGATCTCAAGTACCCGATTGGCTTTTCGAATTTCACGGGCATAAGTGCCCCTATTCGGTGATGGGATTTCGGATGGGGGTCGTCGCTTTGCGCGAGCTCGGCAGGGACAAATGCTACGACCATGACATATTTGTGTTTTCAGAAATGGGTGTCGGCCATCCCCAGGGCTGCATGCAGGACGGAATCCAGGCCTCCACCTCGGCGACTTTCGGCAAGGGCCAGATGCTCAAGCTGTTCTATGGCAAAGTCGCTGCAACCTTCTATGACCCCGCCAAAGGTGCGGTCCGCATTTTTTTTAGAAATGAATTTATGGACAAACTAGGCACTCACGAGTTCTTCAAGTTTCGCAAACAGGGTGTTGAGCCGTCTCAGGTCCCGGCAGAAGTCGCACAGGGAGTCATCGACATGGTACTTAATGCTACGGAAGAAGAACTCTTCACAGTAGAGCGCGTGACTGACTTTAAATTCAAACCAGTCCCGGGCTCATTCAACAAAGCGAAGTGCGAGGTGTGCGGTGAATATGTCTTCGAGCGGTACCTGAGGGTGAAGGACGGGAAGAATCTGTGTCTTAAGTGTTCGGGTCACACTCAGGATGAAACCACCTTGTACCTGCCGCTCTAAGGGAGAACATATGTTATACTCAGCAATTGCAGTACTGTTTGTCGGCGCTTCGTTTTTGTTCTCCATGCTCGGACTTGGCGGCGCGATCGTTTATGTGCCGGTCCTCAAATGGGCCGGATTTCCCGTGAAGGAGGTGGCTATACCGCTTGCGCTCCTCCTCAACGGGCTGACAACACTCATCGCACTCTTTCCTTATTTCCGCAATAGACTTGTTGACTGGAAAGGCGGTCTCGGCATGACCATCGGCGCGTTTATCTTCGCGCCGGTGGGCGCCGTCGTATCCCGTTCGATACCCGTGAAGTCTCTGCTCATCCTCTTCTCTGTGGCAGTCGTAATAGTGGCATTAAGGATGCTCATCACTTCGAAGAGCCCCGAGCCGAAAGAGCTCATGCCGCTGAAGAAAAGGCTGATCATTGGTGCCGCAATAGGTAGTCTCGCCGGCTTCATCGCCGGTCTGCTTGGAATAGGAGGAGGATTCATCATGTCGCCTCTTCTTATGTGGATGGGCTATGAAACGAAGAAAGCCGTCGCGACCTCCGCTTTCGCCGTAACATTTTCATCCTTTTCCGGTTTCGCCGGACACGTCGCGCAAGGACATTTCAACTGGGCTCTCACACTGATTCTTGTGATTGCGGTGCTCATCGGTGCACTCGGCGGCAGCGGGTTCCTTGTAAGAAAGGCAAAATCATCCAGGGTCAAGCAGGTATTCGCGCTTGTCCTGTTCGGCATAGCGGCCCAACTCTTTTTCAGTGTGCTTTAGAAGGACCTCAAATCAAATGAAAACATTACCTGGAATCCTCTTCCTTTCGTCCGCTCTCTTCATAATGATGAGCGGGGCTTCGTTCGCACAACCGAAGGTAGCATGGAACGGTTATCTGCAGACCAGATTCTCCGACGATTTTCGTTCAAATACAGGCTTCTCCATACGCAGGGCGAAGATGTGGGTAGCCGGCCCGACACCCGTCGACAGCAACTTGTCTTTTCGCATGCAGGGGATTTTCAGGTACCAGACGAGCGGGACCTTCATGCTCCAGGATGTCTACGCACAATACCGATTGCCCTTCGGATTTGTCAAAGGTGGGCAGTTTGTTCCGGATTTTAGTTTGGAGAGATCACAGAGCGATGCGTATCTCCCGATAATCGAGAGGGCCGCAGTCGACAATACGCTGATCCCAACGGCGTCCACCTATGCCCGCGACATAGGCGCTGAATTTGTGCTTCAACCCACAGGCACAGGATTTCACACGAGCTTCGGAGTCTACAACGGCAACGGCGGCAACACAAAATGCAACGAGGACCGAAGGTTGCTGTACACGGACAGGACTACTTACGAGATCCGGTTTTCGAGCGAACTGTCATGGACTTCCGGCTTTTCAGTCGCATACGGTGATAAGCAGGGAATGTCGTTCCCGGCTATTCTGGGGAATGGTACGACATTCACCGGCAAGGACTTTCGCTGGGGACTCGAGACGCATCTGCAATCTGAAAAATGGGAAATCCAAGGTGAGTACATACAGGCGGATCTCGGTAATGTAAAATCTTATGGTTACTACGTTCTCGGAGAATACACGTACGACGCCAAAAACGAAATAACGCTGTCGACCGAGGAGTTGAACGTACCCATCCCGGCATGTTCTAACACCCCCTGGTACATTATCGACTACTCGCATTTGTTTGCCGGACAGAAAGAGAAATTGATTGTCGATGCACGTACTCAGCGTGCAAACAATCGATCCAGCTACGAAGCAACCGCTCAATTTCAAATATTTTTCAACTAAGGAAGGAATTTCAATGATCAATCCGAAAGACTGGCTGGAGTTCGGTCAACAATTTCACGGACACAAATGTCCCGCGATGCCGATGGGCTTGCGCGTTGGCGCTGCCGCGATGAACGCGCTCGGTGTCAATAGGGCGGCGGATGGGCAGCTGCTTGCCATAATCGATCTGGGCGACAACCACTGTGCGACATGCTTTGCGGATGGCGTTCAAGTGATAACAGGCTGTACTTTCGGAAAGGGGAACATCCGGAAAACTAACAAGGGGAAATGGGCTGTGACGCTCATAGACAAGAAAAGAGGCAGGGGAGTAAGAGTCACGCCGAAGGCCGAAGCAATGCTGGCGAATAAGCAAAGTCCTTTCTTCAAGGAGTATCGGGAAAAGGGCGTACCGGCGAGTGTCGTCCCGCCTCATGTAGTGGATCCGCTGGTGGAGAAGGTTATGGGCGCGCCGGACGAAATGATACTCAACATATCGGAGGTGTTCGCCCATGAGCACAAAGACCCGCGTCACAGCTTTGACGGCTTTGTCTGCGAGGAATGTGGCGAGATGGTGGTCACGCAATACGGTCGTATCAAGGGAGACAAAAAGGTCTGTATCGACTGCGCGGCATAAGAAGCGTCACAGATAACAAACTTTGTTCCGTTCATCTGCAAAAGATCATACAGCCTGATGCTCAGAACCGCGGCTTCGGTAGACCCTTATCGAATACTACCTTTAATAGAGAACGTATCCCTTCGGGTTCCGTCAAGGCTGAGTTCTACATATGTGAGGGCTTATGGATCTTTTGATAGGTCTTTGGCCTTCAAGCACTTGAAACGGCGCGAGCGATCCTTTACATTCATTTTGCTGGCGGATATAACAGCAGTAATTCAAGCGTACTTGTCATGAAGGTCATTCGCGTTCAATCGCCCGTCGACTTCAATCCAGTCGAATCAAGCGCGCCGCGATCCCAAGTCGGGCCGCGGGGATAGCCTTGAGTCTGCTAATCTCGAGACCTCGGCGGTCATTGTGCGGTGTTGAATTCTTGACGGGATCGGATGAACTCTTACGAGCTTCCGGCGGTTTTGCCGCCCCAAAGGTAGAGATGATCGAATGTGTCTATTGTGAGTGAGCATTTATGACGATAGTATAATAAAGATCAGAAAGTGCGGTCACGGATTGATGAAACATTTATTAACGGCCATTGTGGCTCTCTTGTTCTTCAAATGTTCTTCGTTTGCTCAAGCGCCGGTGACTTTGGCGGTTAATACAGTAGTGAAGGGAAGGACTATTCCTTCAGACTTCATCGGCTTGAGTTTTGAAACTGGTAGTCTGCTTCCCAACTACGCGGGAGTAAACGGCTATTTCTTCGACTCGACCAACGTGCAGCTCCTTACACTCTTCAGGACTCTTGGAGTTAAAAGCATACGAGTAGGCGGAGGCACGGTTGATAATCCGGCTATTCCGATACCAGATGAATCCGATATCGATGCTTTCTTCGGCTTCGCGAGAGCCGCAGGTGTCAAGGTGATTTACTCATTGCGCTTGGCGAAGGGGGACCCGGTTGAAGACGCCCAAATCGCGAAATATATATGGACACATTACAGAAATGAGTTGGCAGACTATGCGATATGCAACGAGCCGGATTACAAGAAGAGATGGGATCCATCTGTAGCCTATTATCCGACTTATCTTCCTAAATGGCGAAGATTCGCTCAAGTTTTGAAAGATTCGGTCCCCGGTGCGATCATCGGTGGCCCCGATGCCGCCCGTTGGAAATGGGGGGTGCGTTTTGCGCGTGATGAAAGAGGGACGGGCCAGGTCGCTTCTATTTTCTTTCACTACTACGTCGCTGGAGTTACAAGAGGCAAGACTCCGAGGGAACTAATTGATTCCATGATGTCTTCCGGGCTGGACGCGGTGAACTATCCTGAACACTTTAGATCAGCAGAGTCAATAGGATTGCCTTACCGGTTCACTGAGACGAACAGCTACGTTACCGGCTTGCCCGAGGCCTGGCATTATCATAATTCTTATTCCACATTCGCGACCGCGCTCTACGCGCTCGATTTCATGCACTGGTGGGCCATGGCCAAAGGCTGTGAAGGAGTTAATTTTCACACGCTTCAGTGGAAGTATAACGGTACCGTTTATCGTGACGCGAAAGGTGATTACGAGGTCTATCCGATAGGCTACGGCATTGCTGCATTCAATATTGGTGGTCATGGTACGGTAGACACCGTTTCTATGTCAAATCCATACAGACTGAACCTGACCGCGTACGCCGTGAGCAGTCCTGGCGGCGAACTCTTTGTAACTGTCATCAATAGGGAGCACGGCCCGACAAAACGCGATGCGGAAGTCAATATAAGAGTACCCGGTAGGGCAGATAGCGTTATGTATCTCAGAGCTCCCGGGAATGTTGTCTCCGATTTATCCGGCATTACACTGGGTGGGGCGCAAATTTCGAGTTCAACTTCATGGCATGGGAGATGGATGGTAGTGAATACGACGAATTTGCGAGCCTGTAGAATCTTAGTGCCCGCGTCGTCGGCGGCAATCGTAAAAATCTCAGGAGCCGTAACTACACACCTCCGGTGAAGTAATTAGAAAGATATTACGGGCGGATCCGCTTCCGATATCGTCCTTGACGAATTGAGTTCGTCATCGCGAAGGGCGCTTTCTTCTCCGACGTATTTGACCGTGGAGTGTGAAGCAGACCGTAAGCCTAGATTTGGGCGACAAGTGGCGCATGCAGATGGTGGTACGCCTACAGTGATGCGGCGGGAAAAACTGTTAATCATCAGAACTCGAAGAAGCTGGATCTGCTTCGACGAAGGTGATGAAGGTAACGGTTAGTTTTCCGATTGAATTCTAGAGATTCGTGAACCGTTGCATTCCCGGCGGGCGCTGGTCCTCTCGTAGTCCTTGACATTGCGCCAATTAAATTGTATCCTCCAACGAAGATAGCGTCGTTGAGTTCTTTTCATCTCTAGAATACCAAAGCACGAATATTTTCGGAAGATCGATGAGGCGCACGCACTTTTCTATTTATTCCGATACTCCGAGCGGTCGGGGAAAAGTCGGATGTAAGTCTGTAAAATTCAACCATTCGATGCTCGAACAGAGGCGCGCGTCGGAACCTCCGAAGCTTGCGTCCACGCAACAGGTTGTTGTTCAGCCTGACTTGTCTCGGGAGCGCCATTTACGCTTTCGCCTGCCAAATGCGCGCGTCATTCACCCGATGTTCTTTCACGGCTTCTTCCGGGGCGATAGCTCATCGACCAACTCTGAGCAGTTAGGCAATGCGGGGTCAACTGCAAATTCAAGCTTGGGTGAAACAATAAACGGATTGCATGCACCGGGTGTACATAAAGTCGGGATCATAACTATGCATCAATCGAACCACAGGGAAATGTTCGGGAAACTCAGCCAAATTTCCTTTCTAATTAGACCCGGATTCCAGTCGCACAGGGTTCCAACAACATGACTGAAACTGATTGTTCACAAGAACTATCTGGAATGATGAGTCGAGTTGGCCTGCCGAATGATAGAGCGTGACAGACCAACGACACTGCGGTCAGCGTGCCTCCCTAAAGGAAACAACGTCAAAAGGAGCCTTTCAGGAGGAGTTCATTTAACATCTAATTCCAAACATAAAATCCTAAGGAGAAGTCATGAAAGCAAAAATGCTACTGATCCTATTCCTCGGAATGGCAATAGTTGGTTATGCCGATGCCGGACCGAGATTCCATTTTGGCAAAGTCAACGCGACAGGCATAACGGCGCCTGCGAGTCAGGATACGATTTATATACCCGGCGATCAGCTCAACGGCACAACTAACAATGGCCTGCTCGAAGCGACGATTAACGGCGATACAACATCGAGCGGCGCACGCGTCAATCCAAACCGTGTGTACGCGCTCTACGAGGGCGAGATTTACTATCAGTTCGCGATTCTTCAGGTAACGGATCCGACGGGCACTCTTTCGATCGTCGGCGTTCCGAATCCCAAAGACCCCTCCGCGACGGAAAAGCCAATGATACTAATGGTCCCAACGTCGAACGTCGATCTAAACGCGAACCTGGTATATGGAAGCGTGAACATCGATAATGTTTACTGGAGCGCGATGCAGCTCGACGGCTACAGGAACTGGGATCTGTTCCAGCTTGGTACGGCGAACAATTTGTCCCAAAGGCTTACCATAAATAACTGCGTCTTCGAGTTCTGTTATGGTTCGCTATTCACGATGAACGTAAGCTACATCGGCGGCTGGCCGTACGGCGGAAGCATCTTCATAAAGAACTCATACTTCAGAAACCTGATGGATGCCAGCCAATGGTGGAGTTCGAGGGTGTTCTCGGACAAGAATCCGATCGATACGATATGGGTTGAGAACAGCACATTCACAACTGGCGGTCTCCTTTTCCTCCAACAAAACGAGATGACCGATTTCACTTACATCAACCATAACACCATTGTGAACAACAGGAAATACTGGTTGTTATCTCCATACCACCATTATGAATACATTACTAATAACATCTTTATCAACCAGAGTTGGGTAGGTGAGGATACCAACAATTTGAGTATCGATGTCGACACGAATTACATCAGCACGATCGATATAGATACGCTAAATAGTCCGTGGCAGCTTAAGCACAACGGGCTCGTGGTAGATTCACAATATATGATCAACGGCGACACCACTAACGTCTCGTCGGCTCTGGCGCTCAACAAGCTGAAGATTTTCGTGGCTGATAATATCAATTACTACAGTCCGTCACTTATCAGCGGTTATTACGATTCCCCGACGTATGAACTGGCGACAAATCCGCGCAACGGAAAGCCCTTTAATGCCCTTCCGTCGTATTTGACGTGGATCGGCGATACGCTCACTCCGTTTCCCATTCGAAGCGCGCCATGCGAATGGATGAACACCCGCACGCAGGCTCTCTTCCAGGCGTATTCGCCCGCGAACGGGGGCGGATTCGTCGAGTGGCATGACAGCACCGAGGATCCAAACACGAAGACCCCCGGCATCGTGGATCCTTCGGTCACGGTTCCGATGATGGCTGAATGGAATCAGAACCAGTACGGCGATCCGAGATTCTCCACCGCCCCCAATATCACCGGCTCTCCGTACATTTATGGCGACTATACAGCTACAACTGTTCCCGGACTCGTGAACGGCGTCCCCAGCGACACTATCACACAGACCGATCCTGGCGTTCAGGTCGGAATCTCGAACTTCTGGGATTTCACCGAGAACTTCAGCCAGACGAGTCACATGTCTGACAT
>JAJYOS010000461.1 GCA_021796055.1 Bacteroidota bacterium | reverse complement strand
GTTCAAGAAGGATAATGACATTTCCCTGAGGGTGTACGGCAACTTCGCCTTCAAGGTAGACAAAAATGTGGTCGGGAAGTGAGGAGGACGTCATGAAAAAGAATTTAGCTGTCGCGTTCCTCTTCCTTGCATCGGTTCTTAGCGCCCGCGCACAACAGATCGCGAGTGCAAGGCTCATTTCTCTCGGTGGTGTATCCACCGCGGTTTCTACAGATGTCGATGCGATCGGCACGAATCCCGCAAACCTCGTCGGCCTGTCGCGCGGACACGTGGTCGTCGAAATCGCACCTCTGAGCATCAAGGCCGGCTCGGATTTCCTCAATCTCGATCTTTACAACAACTATTTTACCGGCACGGGGCAGGTTGACAGCGCCGGCAACAAGGTAGGCAAGTTCCTCACCGAGTCGGACAAACAGGCTATCTACTCGGCCTTTCCGAACGGTGTCGGGACCGTATTGACCGATTTAAATATCCGGGACCTGGGCGTGGCTGTCCGGGGCAATAATTGGGGCGTAGGAGTCTCCGTGGATGAGCATGTTGGTGCTCGGGCAACGACTCGAAACTCGTTCCTTGTACTTGCATTGAATGGGAACCCGGGCGGCAGCAGTTTCGACTGGAACGACATCGGCTCCACGGCATGGTGGTATAGAACGTACAATGTGGATTACGCCATGAAGCTTCCGGATTTGCTCTTCGTTCCGAAAGATATAGCGAAGGATTTCGAGGCCGGGATTGGTGTTAAGTATGTCACCGGTATCAGCTATGTCTCAGGACATACGGCAAACAGCTCACTCTCCGTCGATTCATCGAACTACTCTTTCAACGTCGGACTTGGATTTGACGCGCAACGAGCAGGGATTCTGAGCAACCTCATTTCGCGGGGAGTCAAAAGCGGAGTAGGCGACACGACGAAGAATTTTAACCCGTTCGACCCGGCAGGGACCGGATTCGGATTCGATCTCGGCGGAACAGCGAAAGTGATCGACTTCATTAAGGTCGGTTACAGCGTGACCGACATTGGCTGGATAACATGGACAAAGAACGCGATACGGACGAGCGGCGACACTTCATTTACCTTTGCCGGCTTTTCACCCGCTCAAACAGGTGTCCCGAACGCTACGAGCAACCTTGACAGCCTCAACAACACGTTCAAGGATTTCTTCAAGAACAGGGATTCAGTTTCATCCGGCTTCACGACGCCTCTACCGACCCGTCTGAATATCGGCGCGTCAGTGGAGCTTGACGAGCTTTTTCCCGCCATTCCCGGTCAACTCATGGTTGCTATCGACTACCATCAGGGGCTGAACAAGTCACTGGGCAATTCCACCACGCCGGAGTTTGTAATCGGCACTGAGTGGAAACCTATCAGTGTCCTGCCCATCAGGACAGGCATCGGTTTCGGCGGGGCTTACGGGTTCAGGTGGGCTCTCGGTTTCGGCATTGATCTTCCGTTTTGGGACATAGACCTCGGCGTCGGAACCTTCAATGCAGTTGTCGACCCAACCGGCGCGAAAAACATTTCGGTGGTGCTCAGCATACTGAAATTCAGGTTCTGAGCTAAGACAAAATTGCAGCCCTTGAGAACGCATCCCGACAGAGTCGGGATGCGTTTTTTGTTTATTTTTACTTGATTACACCTTCGGCGCTGACTATAATACTGGCAGCGAAGCGTCTGTTCATTAATGATAATTGCTGCCGACATACTTGATTTTCTTTTTGTTATCCTCCCTATAGCTTCCTTGACGCATCTCGCGTTCAGGATAGGTCTTTCTTACGGCAGGTCGAGGGGCGGCACGTCGTTGTTCGCCGGTGCTTCAATACTTACCTTCTCATCACTTTTCAAAATTTATTTCGACATAGTCTTCGGCAATGCCGATCCCTTCTGGCTTTTCCTGTTGACTTTCGCGTCAGCCCTCGGCTTGGTCCTGGCACTGATCGGAACAAGCAGGGTCCATGCGTTTCTTGTATCGAACAGCCCGGGTGTCAGCCGGAAAGCGACGAAGGTCGCGAGGGTGAGCGAGTTCGTCGTCGTGATTTTTCTCGTCGTGTTCATACCCTATTTCCTCGGATTCAATCGCCCGATCTACTGGCGACTCGGCTCGATTTTCTACGTCGTAAGGCAGGCGGCGCTATTTGCAATAGTTGTCTACGTCGGAGAGCTTTTCTACCTCCTCGCGAAGAACCAGAATGCCTCGAGATCGAAGCTCGTCAGAGTACTGGCCGTCTATTATCTTGCTGAGCCGGCCGTGTGGCTTACAGCAGCAGGTTTAAGCGGCGGGATCACCCTTTATCCGACGACGAGAATTCTTTTGAATGTATTTGGACTCACCGTCTCGGTATATGTGAGCCTCTTAATAATTCAGTTTATTCGGCTTTACTTGCCGGCCGTCCTGCGCCAGGTTAAAACCAGCTACGTGGACACGCTGAGAGTCAGAGTCCTGCGCGACTTATATCTGATAGGCGGGGGCCTGACAATATTCATTTTCGTAATACTCCTTATCGCTGAATCTCTCTACGGAGATTTAAGGTTGTCGACGCTAGACAGCTATGCCCGGTCAAGGCTGGCGATAGGGAAACTCGCCGCAGCAAAGGTACGCTCGACTTTGCAGGATGTCGTACTCAGGCTTCAGCGTTCAAAAGACGCCGTTGACCCAAGAATGGTTCTACTGGACCTTAAAAGGGGGAGCGATTATGTGGATGCGGTTGGCGATGCTGACAGCGCGAAATCGATAGGTCTTCTTTATGGCCCCAGGTCTGCCTCGACCGACACCCTGGTGAAGCATCTTCTTGACACAACGGAAGATCGAATTGGCGATAATGGCGTCGAGTTGGCGGCAACCCCGCGCAGTGACAGCTCGAAATATCTTATAGTTGTTAGAGCGCGCAATCGATATAGAAACAATACTTATGCCTTCGCACTCGTGGATGTGAAGAAGCTGATTTCAAATTGTATCACCGACTTGGGAGGGTTTGGAAACGACCTTCGGTTTGTCTCTCCCCAGTTAAAGATTATTTATTCCGGCTCGAAGGCCGAAATTGGTAAAGATTTCAGAGATGTGATCCTGGGGAATACCAAAATAGATGCGCAAGGGCTCGCCAAAGGGCTCTTTTCCCAGTCAGGATTCCGATCTGAAGGTTACAGTATTTTAAAAGGACAGACCCCTTCGGGAATGGGTGAATATTATCTCCTGATCACCACCCCCCTCAATTTCTTGGGATATAAAGGTGCCCTCGCATCCATTCAGCCCGAGGAGCGAATTTCCGGACTTTTCAGACCGACCAACTCTTTACTGCTTTTGGCAGGTCTCCTTATAATGGTCCTTTTCGGCGGGGGATTAGTTGTAATTTCTGTTGCATTCAGGTGGTCGCTGCGCCTGGAAAAAGAAGTGCAGGACAAAGTGTACGAGCTCAGGAGTTCCGAAGATAAGTACAGACGGATTGTCGAGAATCCTTACATCGGAAGTTTCATAATGGTCGATGACAGGCTCATTTTTGCAAATTCCAGGCTGGCAGAAATTTTTGAGACCGAGGTCGACAGGCTGTCCGGCAGCGATCTATCTGTATTTATGGACGGAAAAGATCACGGCACAATTTTGAACATTTTCGCGTCTATTCTCAAGGGAGAGAAGAACGGGGACCGGTGGCAGGTGAGTGGGACAACCGCTTCCGGCCGGCATATTGCTCTTTCGGGTTATTCCAGTCTAATTCACATCGGCAACAAAGCAGGTGTACAATCGCTCGTCGTCGATAGCACAAGTGAGTTCAGGGAAAAGGAGAAGCTGGAACAGTTCGAACGGCTTGAATCCATGGCAACTCTCGCGGCGGGAATTGCCCACGACTTCAATAATATACTTCAGGTGGTCCTCGGTTCCGCACAACTTCTGCAGCACAGGCTCGAAGACTCCGACCTTAAGAAGTATGCCGACAATATTACGAACGTGGCCCTCAGGGGAAGCGACCTCTCCAGACGCTTGCTGACTTTCAGCAGGCAGAAAGGTCTTGAACAGAGACGGGCATTTGATATCAATGCGATAATTGTCGAGTCTCTACCGCTGTTCGAGGAGACGTTTCCACGAACTATAAAAATCGAAACCGACCTTAATTCAACGCCGATTTATGTCGAAGGAGATCAGAGCCAGATCCAGCAGGTAATCTTCAATCTTGCAGTCAACGCGAGAGATGCTATGCCTCACGGTGGAACGCTTTTGCTCAAAACCGAAATTCGGGACGTTTCACCGATGGAGGCGGATGTGTACCAGGTCACGCCTGGAACTTACGCATTTATCATGGTGAGAGACAACGGTGAGGGAATCCCGCCGGATCTTATGAGTAAAATATTCGAGCCGTTCTTCACTACGAAACCGCCCGGCAAGGGGACCGGTCTCGGCCTTAGCGTGGTCTATGGTATAGTCAGATCGCACAACGGTTTCCTGAAGGTCTACAGCGAAGCCAAGAAGGGTACCGTGTTCAGCATCTATCTCCCGCCGAGCTCGGGGCGCGAAGGCCTTGTCACCGAAACCGCGCCGGCCCGCGTCGGCGAGCCGTATTCTACATATGGCAGGAGAATCCTGTTTGTAGACGACGAGCCCGGGATAAGGGAAGCGGCAGAATTTCTCCTCGAACAGGCAGGCTATGTAGTAGTAACTGCTAAGGATGGGATAACCGCTCTCGAAATTTACAGAAAAGAGTGGGAGGATATAAGCCTCGTCGTACTCGATCTGAACATGCCGGAGTTGTCGGGCAGGGAAGTCCTCGAGAATTTTACGATAATCAATCCCGATGTGCGGGTGCTCATTGCTACCGGATATATCACTCCGGAAGAACGCGCGGGGTTGAGGGGAATTGTGGAGGTGATAGAGAAGCCTTTCGATTTTGAGCAGCTCGTTCAGAAAGTCAGGTCAGCATTGGAAGCTTCGGACGGGGGTGCAGCCTGACTCGCTCTGAACAGGCGACACGGGACTAGTTCGGCCATCCTGAGCGCCGTGGGGGTAAGATTCCGTTTTCAATCCTCCCTTCATTATATTTTATTGTATGAGAGAAGAAGTCGGTATCGCTGTAGACAGGCTTAACCTCAGGAGAGAGAGCGCAAAGCGCCTTCATGCTTCCGGGGCGAAGGGCTCGGAGGTATCTCTTGTTCTCACCGCAGCCGTCGACGAGGCAATAACAAAAGCGGTCGAGGAGGCAGGCAATCCCGACAACCTGACTGCCGTGGCGGTCGGCGGTTACGGACGCGCCGAGCTCTGTCCGCATTCGGACGTAGACGTCCTCTTCATCGTCGGTAGCGGTGTCGAATCGAGCTTTATGGCTCAGCGCATTATGCATTTCCTATGGGACATGGGACTGAACATCGGTCACTCGGTGCGAAATGTCGGACAGGTGCTTCAGACTTACAAGGACGACCACGACAGTTGGGCCGCTTCTCTGGAGTACCGATTTGTTGCCGGGAAGAAGGACATTTTCGTCAAACTTGAATCTGCGATCCGTGATTTTGTCTCCAGGAATACAGATAGAAGTTTTATGAAGTCGACTCTCGACGGGATACGCGTAAGGCAGAACAAATACGGCAAATCGACGTCGCTTCTCGAACCCAACTTGAAAAAAAGTGCCGGCGGGTTGAGGGACCTGCACGCGCTGCTCTGGATGTACAGGGCCGTCGACCCCGATTTTCTTCCGGACTCCGGCTATACCTTAAAGCAGCCTGCTATACTCGATTTTCTGAGTCGCCTCCTCGAGAAA
>JAJYOS010000460.1 GCA_021796055.1 Bacteroidota bacterium | reverse complement strand
ATTCTCAAACGCGTTCGCCGTCGGCCTCGGAGCTTCCGTAATGGATTTCATATACTGCGGCGCCGCTCTGCTGGGGTTGTCGGCAATCGTCCACAAGATCGAAGTCAACTTCGTTTTCCAAGCAATTGGGTTTCTGCTCCTGATATACCTTGGGATCAGAGACATTTCGACGAAGGCGGACAGCTTTCGTTACGATAGCGATTTACAGCAAAGCGGAAAAGTTCGCGGCGCTTTTTTCGTCGGCGTTTTTATGTACGTGTCCAATCCGGCGCTCGTCGCGTTTTGGATTACACTGAGCGGCGTCGTGCAGTCCACGGGATCAATCATCGACGGAATTACTGACGGAGTGTTATTCACACTCGGAGTTGGTTTTGGCAACGTTTTGTGGTATTATTTACTTTTGAAGGCGATATTCTGGAAACGAGATTCATTCAAGGCGGAGACATTGACATTGCTTTCAAAAGTTTCAGGTTACATCATGCTGGGTTTCAGCGCTTACGTCGGCTACGAGTTACTTACCAATTTTGTGATGCACGGTATATGAGAAGATCACACCGTCATCTATCTTTCATTAAGACCGTGTTGCATTCCGCCGTTTGCCGTGTGCAGTTTACCGGTTTACTTGCTTCTCATTAAAAACCAGAGGTAAGACAAGTGTCTCAGGTAAATGTAAAAGTTTCGCCGCAATGGCTCAGGAATGCCGAACGGTTCAGAAGA
Source organism: Bacteroidota bacterium (assembly GCA_021796055.1). The sequence continues at coordinate 5,049 of JAJYOS010000460.1, read as the reverse complement.
GCGGACACTCTTCGCGGTCTAGTAACCATGCACAACGATACGAAGGAAGCGTCATCTAAGGTTTACTGCGCCTCTTTCGAGTCACCGATTGGCGTGATCTATCTCGCATCAACTGAAAAGGGCCTTTGCAAAATTGCTCTCCCAAAAGACGGCAAGTCCAGCTTCCTCGGCTGGATAAAAGAAAATTTCGCGCCGGATACAATTGTGGATGATAGAAAGAAGAATTCAAACGCGATCAGGCAACTGAACGAGTATTTGATCGGCAAAAGAACCAGGTTCGATCTCGATATAGATCTTATCGGCACGAACTTCCAGCTCAGAGTATGGACTGAATTGACTAAGACTTCATACGGCAAGATTACTACTTACAAACAAATCGCAAAGAGGCTTCATACAAAAGGCTTCAGGGCTGTAGGCTCAACCGTGAGCAAGAATCCCGTTCCGATAGTTATTCCGTGTCACAGAGTAGTCGGTTCAAACAGCAAACTGGTTGGATACGCCGGCGGCATGAAGTTGAAAGAATACCTCCTTAGGCTTGAAGGGATCATCCTGATTTAATACAGGGTGAAATAGAAACCACACCCCGAGCTTCCCTTCCCCACTTCACCAAGCGGTGAACAGTCCAAGTTCAACGCGGCAACATTGAAGTTTCAGCGATAATTCAGAAATCCGTTTCAGGCATAACCATACTCTAACGAGGCGCCTTAAATTGCAGTCCCATTTCACGGGGCTTATTCGTACCGAAGCGCCTCAATAGGATTGAGGTTTGCCGCTTTCCGCGCCGGATACCATCCGAAGAAAATGCCTATAATCGCGGCAAACGCGAAGGCCATTCCGATAGACTGCGGTGATATCACAACCGGCCAGCGTTGTATGTCCGACACGAATTTTGAAGTAAACACGCCCAGCACGACGCCGATAATCCCGCCCGCGAGGCTGAGTGAAAGCGCTTCGATAAGAAACTGCGTGAGCACATCTCCTCCCCTCGCGCCTACTGCCATCCTAATGCCGATCTCCCGTGTCCGTTCAGTCACTGACACCAGCATTATGTTCATGATACCGATGCCGCCTACGATCAAAGAAATGGCCGCAACGCTTGCTAACAAAAGTGTCATCGTCTTCGTCGTCGCATCAGCAGTGCTCGCTATCTCTGTCTGGGTCCTTACCGTAAAGTCGTTAGGCTGCCACGATCTTAGGTTGTGTTTGATGCGAAGGAACTGAGTGATCTCCTGGACTGCGGTGTCCACTGCTTTGGCGGAAATTGCAGACGCGAAAAGCAAGTTGGCATATATTGTCCCGGCAAGCTTCTGCTGCACCGTAGAAAAAGGCGCAATAACTATGTCATCGTTGTCCTGTCCCATGGCACTTTGACCCTTTGATGCGAGGACTCCGATCACTTTGAAGGGGAGATTTCTTATTTGCACTGTGGCGCCGAGAGGAATCGCTCCGGCTCCGAACAGATTGTTGGCCACCGTTTGGCCGAGCAGGCACACTTTTGCGGCCGTGCGCTCGTCTGTGCTCGTGAAATAGCTTCCGCTCTGAACCGGCCAATTTCTAATCTGTTCGAAATCTGGATAGACTCCCATCACTGAGGTTCTCCAGTTTTGCGGACCGGCTATTATCTGAGTCACTACCCTTACGACCGGAGTGACGTACTCGACGGCCGGGCATTGCGCGCCTATGTCTACCGCGTCGCTTTCCGTCAGGCGAGATGTTTCACCAGCCTGGAAGCGGACTTGTCCCTGTGATGAAGCGAAGGGAAATACTATAACTACATTAGTTCCCAATCCAGCAATCTGCTGCTTTACCGCGTCGCTAGCGCCCTGCCCTATCGCAAGCATCGCTATTACGGCCGCGACGCCGATGATTATACCGAGCATCGTGAGGAATGAGCGGAGTTTGTTTCTCGCCAACGAACGATAAGATACCCGCAACACATTCAGTACATTCATCACTCCACCTCATCCATTGCCACAGGGATCTTGGGAAGTTCCTCGGAAGCTAGTTTTCTGTTTTCAACTTGTATCATCTTGCTGACTTTACCGTCCCTGAACACTATGTTGCGCGTGGCGAACTGTGCGATATCCGTCTCATGTGTCACGAGGACTACAGTAATTCCTTTTTCGTTTAGCTTCTGGAATATCTCAATAACCTCCACGCTCGTTCTCGTGTCGAGGTTGCCCGTAGGTTCATCGGCAAGAATCACGACGGGGTCGTTGACCAAAGATCTTGCTATGGCAACACGTTGCTGCTGACCGCCGGAAAGTTGATTGGAGTAATGGCCCGCACGATCGGCGAGTCCGACTGCCGCCAACGCCTCCATGGCTTTCTCGCGTCTCTGAGTGGACGAATGGTTGTTCGAATAGAGTAGCGGAAGCTCTACATTCTCCAGCGCAGTGGTTCTCGGAAGGAGGTTGAAAGCCTGGAATACGAAACCAAGTTTCTTGTTCCGCAGCCTAGCCAGTTCATCCTTATCGAGCCTGGCGACATCTACGCCGTCGAGCAAATACTCTCCGCTGGTCGGAATGTCCAGACATCCGAGAATATTCATGAAGGTCGACTTGCCCGATCCGCTTGCACCCATGATGGCGGCGAACTCGCCCTGCTCTATGTCGAGATTAATTCCTCTGAGCGCGTGGACCTCGATGTCGCCCATCTTATAAATTTTCACGAGGTGCTTGACTGCGATGATCGACTGTGCCACTTGGTTAAAACCTCCGCCTCATAGCGAACGGATTTGACTGGCCCTGTCCTGCCGGACCGTTCGAAAGCATTCCGACAACAACAGGTTCGCCGGGTCTTAGATCGCCGCTCACCTGTGTGCTTGTCCCATCCGAAAGTCCGATCTGGACGCGTACCGGCCTTATGGTCTTTCCATCGAGCACCCATACCATGAAATAGCTTCCTGGTGTAAGGTCCCTGTCCTGGTAACTCTGGCCTCCGCCCGCTTGGCCGAACGGATGACCTCCCTGGCCTCCAAATTGACCGGGTGCGCCTCCGCCATTTTCTTTGTGGAAACGTTCGAATCTCTTGCGAAACTTTTCCCTGACTGAATCCGGTATCGCTTTCCTCAGTTGAGCGAGGTACTGTTGCGGAGGCATGAACCTGAGTGCCGTCGTTGGGACCTTAAGCACATCGTCAGCCTGCGCGATATCTATTGTCAGATTAGCGGTCATCCCAGGGAGTAACTTCATATCCGGGTTTGGAACATCGATTATCACCGTGTACTCGACAACGTTTTGGACCGTAGACGGCTGCAGACGAATCTGAGTTACCTTGCCTTTGAAAACGCTGTTCGGGTATGCGTCAACGGTGAAGCTGACGTGCTCGCCGACCTTAACGTTCCCTATGTCGCCTTCGTCGACCGAAGCCTGTACCTGCATATCAGACAGGTTATTGGCAATCGTGAAGAGTGTCGGGGTATTGAAGCTCGAAGCGACAGTCTGACCTATATCCACGTTTCGCGAGATCACGACTCCACTTATGGGAGACCGTATCGTTGCATAGCTCAAATTGATTCTGGCCTGGTCCAGTGAAGTCTGCGCCTGAAGAACGCTTGCTTGTGCCGTTTGGTATCCGGAGAGCGCCGTATCATAATCCGATTGTGAATCCAGATTGCGGTCGTACAGCTGTTTAACCCTCTCGAAAGTCCTCTTTGCCTGCTGCTCAGCGACGACCGCCTTCTGCAGGTTAGCCTGCGCCTGTTCAACACTCGCCCAAAGAAAAGTCGTGTCTAATAAGGCGACCACCTGGCCCCTTCTGACGCGAGTATTCCAGTCGGCGTATAGCTTCGCTATGGTTCCTGAAACTTGAGTTCCGACCTGCACCGTTGTGTCTGGCGCTAGCGTTCCCGTCGCCGTCACGACAACATCAACGTTCCCCCGACCCACAGGGAGAGTCAGCCACTGGACGCTTTCGGAGTTTCCCTTGCTCGCGAAGAACGTAACAACACCTGCTATTACAACCAAAACGAGAATGGCGGCGACAATCCTCTTCTTCTTCATACCTTGAGTTTCCTGATTTTACTTAATGGTGCCCATTGCCCTTTGCAACGAAGCGTACGAAACGTTGTAGTCGTACAGCGACTGGATGTATGAAATTCTAGCGCTTCCAAGCGTGACCTGCGCATCGGTGACATCAAGCGCGCTGCCGGTTCCTGAGTTGTATTGTCCCACGGCGAGACGCAGTGCCTCTTTAGCCTGCTCGACAAGCTTCCTGGCAGCCTGAATTTTCTCGGCCGCTTCCTGGAGAGCGTACTCCTGCTGCTGGACATCCAAGTACAACGTTTGCATAACTATGTCATTGGACGCTTCCGCACTCTTAAGGTTTGCTCTTGCTTGATCAATTCCCGCGTCGAGCGCAAATCCTTCGAAAATCGGGACAGTGAGTGTTACGCCCACGTTCCAGCTTGGGAAGAGAGGCTGAGGATCCGCGCCGTTCCATTTGTACCCCGCTGTGGCGGCAACGTCCGGCAAATCTTGTGTCCAAGCCTCAGTCAATAGCGATTTGTTAGCTTGCAACTGCGCACGGCTCGCAAGAAGCTCCGGACGGTTCTTCAGAGCGGTTTCGATTGCGGCGGTCATCGGAATGTTCACGTATTTGACATCGAGATTATCCTCGAGTCTCAAATGAGAAGGCAAATTCACGCCGAGCACATTCTCCAGCTGCACTCTAGCGATCTTCACGTTATTGACCGCCTGGATCAAACTCACTTTGGCGTTTGCCACCTCGACCTCGGCGTTTACTACGTCATATTGTGGTACAGTCCCGGCTTTATAAAACCCCTCTGCCTGACGGAGGTGATCTTCCGCCTCGGAGACCGTCTCACTGTCAACTTCCGCCACCCTTACGGCAGCTAGGTAGTTGAAGTATGAGATATGAGTATTCAACACGACATCTTCGGTTGTGCTTCTGAGGTTCTGGTGCGAGGCTTTCACAAGATCGGAAGAGGCAGATACTCGTGAGATCGTCTTTCCGAAATCGAATATAGTTTGTGACGCGCTGAAACCGGCAGAGAAATTGTCAAAGTATCCCGATCTAGCGATAGGG
>JAJYOS010000459.1 GCA_021796055.1 Bacteroidota bacterium | reverse complement strand
AGGTCGGCCTTCAAGGCGAAGATTGAAAAGGACGGCCAGGTTATCGGTATGGAAACCCGTTGGAGAAAGAAGGACGGTTCATTTCTTTGGGTGCGCGAAAATGCCCGCGTCGTGAGAGACAGCAAAGGCGAGCCGCTTTGCTATGAGGGTACTGCCGAGGATGTTGATTTTCGCAAGAAGATGGAGGAGGCACTTCGCAAGAGCGAGGAACAGTACAGATCGTTCTTCGAAGAGGACCCAACGGCGGATTCCTTGACTCTGCCGGACGGGGAAATCATCGCCTGCAATCCGGGTTTTCTGAAGATGTTTGGATTTAAATCAGAGGAGGAGGCCCTCTCCACAAACGTCATCGAACTTTATGCGAAGAAGGAAACGAGAACCGAGTTGATAGGTCTGGTAAGGAGGAAGAAGAAGCTTACCGAACATGAGCTGGAACTCAGGAATCGGGACGGCAAGCCAGTCTATGTGAGGGCCACCTATGTCGGGGTCTTCGATGAGCACGGTGAATTGGTCCGAATAAAACAGTATTTGCTCGACGAGACGGAGCAAAAATCCCTCGAACGACAGCTGTTCCAGTCGCAGAAACTGGAAGGGATTGGCAGGCTGGCAGGCGGCGTTGCTCACGATTACAACAACATCCTGGGCGTGATACTCGGATACGGCGAACTAGTCAAGAATAAATTGAATGAGACAGACCCGATCTATCACCAGATAGAAGCCGTGCTGAAAGCGGCTTACAGAGGAAGCGAGCTAACGAGACAACTCCTCGCTTTCGCGCGACGCGAGATCGTTTCGCCAAAAGTCCTGAACCTCGGCTCAGCGGTCGAATCCATCCGTCCGATGATCCAGCGCCTTATCGGTGAGAATATTAATCTTGTCCTTAATGCAACCCAGGACCTTTGGAATACGAAGATAGACCCGACACAATTCGATCAGATACTGATCAACCTGGCAACAAATTCCAGGGACGCCATTGAAGACATCGGAACAATCACAATCGAAGTCTACAACGAGAAGATAGACGAGCATTATGTTACTGGCCACAGGGAGTTTTCACCCGGCGAGTATGTCGTATTATCCGTGACCGACGACGGGAAAGGCATGGACAGCGACGTCCAGGATAAAATGTTCGAGCCCTTTTTCACGACCAAGCCGAAGGGGGAGGGGACCGGCCTTGGCCTGTCTACCGTCTACGGAATCGTCAAGCAGAACGGCGGCAACGTCAACGTGTACAGCGAACCGGGCAAGGGGACTGTAATCAGAGTATACTTCCCGCGTTCCTACGGGAGGAAGGAAATTTCGGAAGAAAAGCCGCAGGACGAGTCGTTCGACGGAAGCGAGACGGTTCTGGTTGTCGAAGACCAGCCGGACCTCCTGGAATTGGCGAAGAACAGCCTGGAAGAATATCGGTACAAAGTGCTCGCCGCATATACGCCCGCGGAGGCTATCGATATTTGCGAAACTTACGGCGATGAGATCGATCTACTCCTTTCCGATGTGATCATGCCGAAGATGAACGGGAAGGAACTCAGGGATAAAATCGCAAAGCTGAAGCCCCGCATAAAGACGCTGTTTATGTCCGGATATACCGCAAATGTCATAGCCCATCGTGGAATTCTCGACGAAGGTATTCACTTCATACAGAAGCCTTTTACTCCAAAGACACTCGCGAAGAAGGTCCGCGAAGTTCTTCAACTTCGTTAAAACAGATAGCGCCGCGACTTCTCAGGCCGGATCCTCGTGCGGACTTGAGGACTTACTTGCGGTCTGACACAACAACCCAGGGGCCGCTCTACGGGAGGCAGATTTTTCCAAGCACCGTCGCCTTCGAAGCCCCGGTGACCTGTGGTATGTTGGCGGCATTGCCGGAGACAGTCTCGTTCGCGAGTACCGCGAAACAGATGGCCTCCTTCGCATCGGAAGATATTCCGAGATTCTCGGCAACCCCCACCCTGGTGCCCGCGAAATAGCGGCCGAGAGAATGTAACAGAAACTTGTTCTGTGCACCGCCGCCGCTGACGAAGAGTTCAGCCAAAGGCGCATGGCCCGTCTGGACGGCGGTTGGGGAGAGGAATCTCCTGAAATTTTCATAAACTGTTTTTGCCGTGAAATCGCTCACCGTTGCAATCAGATCTTCTCTGGCGAGGTTGGAGAACTTGGTGAGGATATCGGAGACATAACTGCTTCCGTAGCGCTCGCGTCCCGTTGATTTTGGGGGTCTGGCAATAACGTAGTCATCCATCATTAAGTATTCGGTCAATTCATCCCGAATTGTGCCGGCGAACGCCGTCTGTCCGTCTTTGTCATATTCCTTATCGTAAAGGCGCTTCATGATCTGATCGATTACCATATTTCCGGGTCCAGTGTCAAAGGCCAGTACGTCCCGACCTTCGCATCGCTCGGGCAGATAGGTGATGTTTGCTATCCCCCCGATGTTAAGAAGTGCTCGTGAAACTGTTTCGGAACGGAAGAGAAGATAATCGAAGTACGGGACGAGCGGTGCACCCTGTCCACCAAAGGCCATATCTCCAACTCTGAAGTCGCCTATCGTTACAATGCCCGTCAGCTTGGCAAGCACCGACGGGTCGCCGATCTGCAGTGTCGCGACGACTTTCTCGCCGAATAGGTCGACACTATCCGGAAGATGATGAATTGTTTGTCCATGAGAGCCGATGAGATCGACCTTCTCCTGGGCAACGTTGGCATGGGTGCACAGCGCTTCAACGGCCTTCGAATAGAGCTGGGCCAGCAGGAAGTTAAGTCTGGTTATGTCAGCGACGTCGCTCGTTCCGATCTGTGAATTTCGCAGTACAAATTCCTTGAACCCATTGGGAAAGGGAACAGTTATGAAATCAATCTGACGAATCCGGGTGGTGGTCCCGCTCCCTTCAATTTCAATCAGCACCGCGTCGATGCCATCGACGCTAGTACCGCTCATGAGGCCGATAACGAGCTTTCTCTGTTTCTGCGACAGTTCGAAGAGTTGTTTCATTTTAAGTCCATGCTCATGTAAATTAAAAAATGAAGAAAACAGCTGTAGATCGGAGAGTTCTGCTCGGCGCGCACATGTCTGTTGCCGGAGGCCTGTACACCGCATTCGAAAGAGCCGAGCGGGTCGCATGCACCGCGGTCCAAATATTCACCAAGAATTCTAATCAGTGGAACGACCCGGTAATTTCGTCCGATGACGTTTTAAAATACCGAGAGGCAAAGAATAAATCAAAAGTCGAGCTGGTTGTTTCTCATGACTCGTATCTCATCAACCTCTGCGGTGCCGGCGAATTACTACTGAACAAATCCAGAACCGCATTCATCCAAGAAATCGAGCGCTGCTCGCTGCTCGGGATAAAATACATGATTTTGCATCCGGGCGCGCACACGATAATGGACAGGAGGGAAGCCGTCGGGCTCGTTGCTGATTCTGTAAATTACGCCCACTCCTCCACGGCCGATGCCGACGTGGTTACGCTAATAGAAACGACCGCAGGACAGGGAACGAACGTCGGGAGCAGTTTTGATGAGATAGCGGAGATGCTTTCCCTGATCAGGAATAAGAAGCGGGTGGGTGTCTGCATCGACACGTGCCATATCTTTGCCGCAGGTTATGACATCAGAACGAAAGAGACCTATGAGGCGACCATGAACGAATTCGAACGTGTCGTCGGATTCGATTTGCTGCACGCCGTTCACCTCAACGACGCGAAGAAACCGCTCGGCTCAAGAGTCGACAGGCATGAACACATCGGCAAAGGCCAGATAGGGAAGGCCGGTTTCCGTTTGATAATGAACGACGAGAGATTTGAATCGGTGCCGAAAATACTCGAGACGCCTAAGGGCGAAGATGGATTTGCGATGGACATGGTGAATCTGAAGCTGCTTCGTTCGTTTATCGGCAAGCCCTGAGCCGCAAAAAAAGAGGCGCGTCGGAGTTGGCTCCGGATTCACGCCTCCGGTAATATTCGCTGAAGTGAGGAAAGTCCTCAGGCCTTCAAAACGCCGAGCTTCCTGCCGATCTTCTCGAACGCATTTATAGCCTTGTCGAGATGCTCTTTTTCATGTGCTGCCGAGAGCTGGACCCTGATTCGCGCCTGACCTTTGGGGACGACGGGAAAAGAGAAGCCTATTACATAAATCCCTTCATCCAGGAGCTGGCTTGCAAACTCAGTTGCCAGTTTTGCATCGTAGAGCATTATCGGAACAATAGGATGCTCGCCCGGTCTGATTTCGAACCCTCGTTTCGTCATCTCCGACCGGAAGTAGGTCGTATTTCGCTCGAGCTTATCGCGCAGCTCAGTCGTAGACCCCAGAAGATCGAAGACGGCGATGGCGGCGCTGACAATAGAAGGTGGAAGCGTATTGGAAAACAGATAGGGTCTCGATCTCTGCCTCAGAAACTCTATTATCTCCTTTCTCCCGCTCGTAAAGCCGCCAGCGGCTCCGCCTGCTGCCTTGCCAAGCGTGCTCGTGATGATATCGACGCGCCCCATGACATTCCTGTATTCCACACTTCCTCTTCCGGTCTTTCCTACAAATCCCGTGGCATGCGAGTCATCGACCATGACGAGCGCGTCATTTTTTTCTGCAAGGTCACAAATCTCATCAAGCTTCGCCATATCTCCATCCATTGAAAATACGCCGTCGGTAGCGATCATCCTGAATCGCGCACCCGACGCCGACTTCAGCATATCCTCGAGTTCCTTCATGTCCGCGTGCTTGTACCGGTATCGCGCCGCTTTGCTTCCGCGGATGCCGTCAATGATGCTCGCGTGGTTGAGTTCGTCCGAAATTATGGCGTCTTCTTCGGTGAGGAGCGGCTCGAACACGCCGCCGTTTGCATCAAAGCATGCAACGTACAGGATCGTATCGTCGGTGTGAAGAAACTTCGCAATTTTCGATTCAAGCTCCTTATGTATGTCCTGCGTACCGCATATGAACCTGACGGACGACATCCCGTATCCGCGTTCATCTAGTCCGCGCTTTGCGGCTTCGATTACCTTCGGGTGGCTCGATAGCCCGAGGTAATTGTTTGCACAGAAGTTTAAAACAGTCTTTCCGTTTGTAAGTCTTATCGTTGCTCCCTGAGGAGAAGCGATGATGCGCTCTTCCTTGTACAGACCGCTCTCTTTGATTGAATTGATTTGCTGCCTCAGGTGTTCTTGAAACTTACCGTACATGATTTCCTCCTAAGGATTTTGAGCATATTTCGACGGCAATTTCGTCCGCCTGTGTCGCGAAACAGATGCTCCTAAACGCTGCTTGTGGCATTTTTGCGACTTGCAGGAATTCCATCGTCCTATGACTAACGGTTGAACATGTTAGCCAGCCCAGGTCGAAAAATCAAATTAGTAATGCACATCATCCCTCAGGTGAGAAGGAGAATGATATGTGATGAGAAAGGGCGGACACCAAAACATACGCTCTACATCGACATGTCTTACTATTCCTGTTTCATGTCTCTCTTGAATTTTTCTTCAAAGATCATATACAGGGTGGGAATGAAAATAAGAGTAAGAAAAGTTGACACCGTCAGGCCGCCGATTACGGCTATGGCGAGCGGCGCCTGTGACCTTTCACCGCCGATCCCGAAAGCCATCGGAAGGAGTCCAATTACAGTTGCCAGAGAAGTCATCAGAATCGGCCTGAGCCGGGTCCGGCCGCCGAGCGTGACAGCCTCGTGAAGCTCAACGCCCGTTTTCCTTAGACGGTTGATGTAATCGACAAGAAGGATTCCGTTGGATACGACAATCCCCACCATTACGATTACTCCTTCGAAATT
>JAJYOS010000458.1 GCA_021796055.1 Bacteroidota bacterium | reverse complement strand
CCATCGACGTGAATCAGAGGACAGACAAGCTGGCGAAAGAAATCGTCGATAGGGGCGTAATTGTCGAGTGTAACCAGGCCCTCGCCAAAATGTACGGATTCGATTTTCCCACTCAGTTGACCGGCAAGCACGCCTACGAGTTCATCGCCGACCTGGATGGTTACATCGCATCGAAAGTGAAATTCACCGAACAGAATTTTTCGATCACAAACGTCGAGACCGTCGAGAAGGATCAGCACGGCAATATCCACTATTTCGAGAACTCATACATCGGTGAAAAGTCGAACGACACCCTGGTCAGGATATGGGGAATTCAGCGGGACATCACCGAGAAGCGCCGTCTCCAGGAACAGCTTCGAGCATCGGAGAACAGGTACCGCAACCTGGTTGAACAGGCCAACGATATGGTGCTCCTGTTCAATAATCGCGGCGAGTTTGTTTTTGCCAATAAGAGATTCTTCGAGCAGCTGAATTACGCCGCCGACGAGATCTGGGGAAAACCTATCTCCAAGATCGCCCATCCTGATAATGCCGAAGCTATTATGAGAAGGATTCAGGAGCAGTTCGATTCTCCTGACGAACATTCTCGCTACACCGTGAGACTTCTTACGAAGTTCAACGAGGAACGCATCGTCGAACTGAGCATGACTACGCTCCGGGCCGCAGGCAAGGTGACCGGCATCATGGCCATAGGCAGGGACGTTACGCTTGAACAATCCGTAAAGAACGCATTACATGAGTCTGAGGAGAAATACCGAAGCCTTGTGGAACACTCCATGCTCGGAGTGCTCGTCGTACAGGACGGCCTCATAGTTTACGCAAACCCCACACTCGGCGCGTTGTTCGAGACCGACCTCAACCTGCTGCAGGGGTCACCCTTAGACAGCCTCGTACACCCGAACGACTACGTGCAGCTTTCCGAAAGACTTTCCGAGGTTGCCCTGTCTCCCGACAGGGACATTCAGTTCACAATCCGGATAATGTCGTCGAGCGGAAGGATGAAGTCACTGGAGGGATGGGCTGCCGGTATAAGCTACCTGGGAAAACCCGCAATCCAGGCCGCCCTTGTCGACGTCACGGACACCAAAACCCTCGAGGAACAGCTCATCCAGTCTCAGAAGATGGAGAGCATCGGCCAGCTCGCGAGCGGCATAGCACACGACTTCAACAACCTGCTCGGTTCAATTTACGGCGCCATAGAGATTCTGAGGAGAAGATACGCTCCAAAAGATGTGAATCTGAAGAAATATATCGACGTTCTCGATTCTTCCGCTCAAAGAGCCGCCGAGCTCACGTCCCAGCTTCTGACCTTCTCACGCCAGCGCGAAAGCGACTTCAGGCCGGCGCGATTGAACGATATCGTCAATGATGCGATGAAGATTTTGATAAGAAGCATCGGCAAGAATATCAAGATAGAAACCACGCTCGATCCAACGATAAGCATCATCGAGGCCGACACCAGTCAGCTTGAGAGTGTCATAATAAATCTCTGCATAAATTCCCGTGACGCGATGCCTGCGGGCGGGATGCTTCGGATAGCCACATCGAACGTGGAATTCACAGCGCACATAGTGAGGCAAAATCCCGATGCTATGGCAGGCAAGTATGTCTGTATGGCAGTCTCGGATACGGGAGTCGGAATGGACAAGGAGATTCAGAGGAAGATCTTCGAGCCCTTCTTCACGACGAAGCCTCTCGGTAAAGGAACGGGACTCGGTCTATCTATCGTATATGGAATCGTGAAGAACCACAAGGGGTTCATTACCGTTGAAAGCGAGCTGGACCGCGGGACAACGTTCAGACTCTATTTCCCTTCGACGGACAAAATTCCTTCCGACGACTTAGAATCGGTGCCGACAGAAGTGCCGCGCGGTTCGGAAAGAATATTGATCATCGACGACGAGGCGACCCTCCTCGACCTGACGAGAGAAATCCTGGAGGGATTGGGATATAAAGTGCTGACCGCCGAGGGCCCGATCGAGGGGTTGAAGGCTTACAGGAAACATTTCAGCGAAATAGACCTCGTGATTCTCGACATGCTGATGCCTGAAATGACAGGCACAGATGTCTACCCGCTCCTGAAGGAAATCAACCCTGATGTGGCCGTTCTCCTTGCAACTGGCTTGAGCATTGGAGAGAAGGTCGATGATCTGGTTTCGATGGGAGTGAACACTGTGGTCGGGAAACCATACTCCGTAGCCGACCTCGCTGTACATGTTCGCGATGCCATCGACTCGACGAAATAAACTTCCCGACTTTTCTAGTTAAGGAACTCCCAGTTTATTCCGAATCCAAAGCTGCTGTTGAGTGCGGGGTACACCGGCGCGACGAAGTAGTCCTCCCCAGTCAAGTTGAAGAAAGTGAAGTAAATCACCGCGCTGCCTATTCTCGCCTGAACAAACAGGTCGGAACTTCCGTATGGACCATACTGGTTCAAATCGGTCGGATAGTAAATCAGGGCTTCCGGATAGAAGCCGCTTCCCTGGAATTCGCTCAGGACCCTTCCCCTCACTCCGGCCCTCAAATTCAGATGTCCGTTGAATAAAATGTCGTGATAGTACAATTCACCTGCAGCATAGTATTTCGGCAGCGTGTTGACACCGGCGCCATCGATCTTCTCACTGACATAGTTAAAATTCCCGTCTGCCCCGAACTTCCACAAGGTCAGTTTGATCGCCGCATCGACGCCGTAAATTTTCCTGGTACTCAGATTGACGACAGAAATGTTCGGGTAGGCCGGCTGTCCGACATATTGCTCGCGAAAATAAATCGGATTGTCTATGAGTCTCATGTATGGTTTGAGCGAAAATTCCAGGGTTTCTCCCAGCCTTACGCCCGCCTTCAATTGGAGCAGCTTGTCGGTCTCCGCCTTAAGGTTTGTGTTGCCGGTGAAGCTCTGACTTACGAAGTATTTTTCCGACAAGCTCGGTACCTGGTCCGATATATTGGCCCCTGCTTCGAGACCGAAATACTCGTTTCTGAAACCGAACAGAAACCCGAAGGCCGGATAAAACGTATCTGATACAATATCACCCCTGCCGAAGACGCCGGCACTGACAAGATCGAACAGGTGGAACTCTTCGTCGGCATATCCTGAGATTCTGTTCTGCGAAGGAATGACAGCATGGCTGTTGTAAGGGTTTTCGTCGCGCACCGCTTCCGCACCGAAATTAAGCCGCCCAAACGCAAAATTCTCGCTCCCGCGAACGTTCGCACCTACCCTCCTGCTGATGTTGGCCAGGTAGAAGGACGCGTCGCCGTACTGGAAGCTGTAGTAATCGTAGAAGACCGAGGCGGTAAGAAACTGCGTCGAGTCGTACGGATCTCCCTGCGAGTAAGCTGCCTGCACATGGTGCTGGAGATAAGTCAGATTGGCTGTCGTGCTTCTCAGTGGAATTAGAAATTGCTGGAATATGTTCGCGTTGATATTATATGGAAGCGCCCCGCCATTCGCACCTCCTTTGGTGCGGTAGTATACCTCCGTTGCCGTCAGCTGGCGGGTAGAGTCAATGCTGTATCTGTACTTAGCGCGGATATTTACGCCGTCGTAGACCGCATTGTCGAACCTTCCGTCCGTCGTCTGCCGTTCAAATCCGGCATCTATGTTCGAATTGTAGCCGATGTTCTGCGAGAAGACCCCGTCGGTTATGAGATAGTTGTACGGTTCCTCCATGTGCCTGACCTTCGAGTAAGGAACCGGCTCGCTGTACTGGTGGGTCTGAAAATTTACAAGGCCGCCCGTCGCGTTGAACTGATAGATCGGCGCACGGAGGGCGTCAATGTACTGGACGTTCCCGACAAACTCCATCGGCACGTGGTAAAGATTCAGGGAGGAAGTCGTCGGCTCGTTCAGCTCAACCCCGTCGAGCAAGTACTTCGTGTGGTCGACCCCGAGCCCATCGAAATACAGCTCGGATGGATCCCCGGGCTGATCCATATTCGCAAGGAAGGACCCCGGGATCCTTTGCAGGATCTCGCCGGAATACCTGTAATCGCTCCAGATTATTTCAGAATCGGAAATGGTGTATGACGGCTCGCGGGTGATTGTACCGGACGGAAAGACCGGGCTGACGAGGCGCTCGTGCGATACCTTCGTCGAATCCTCCTGGCAATAGACGGGAGGTGCCGCAGCCATCATTAGAGTTACAGTCAGAAAGAGACCGCACGCGAAAGGCAGAAACGGCCTGGTTTCCATTTATCCGGAGTTTCTGTGGCGAACATTCATGGATGTCAACAGAGAGCAGCTCCCCATCCTTATCTTGTTCATTTGTACAAAAGGTATTTCTCGCGGAATTTCTCAAACTTCTTCAATCCGGGCTGCCATGCGGAAATAATCTCATGTGGAGTCTTCCCCTCGTCAATCATCGTTCTCACTTCCGGCGTTCCTGCCCGGAGATCAAAACCTCTGCCGTGCATCTTGAATGAGTCCGGATACAACTTGTGGATGGCCCAGACAAGAGTCACTCCCGCCTCAACGGGCTTGAATACGTTTCTCTCAGCAACAATGATCCTGACACCGTGACAGACTTCGCCTTGGTACTTCGGCTTGACGGCCCACGGGAATGAGCGGGGAGTGAAATCGACAGGCTCATACTTGACTCCGGCGACATGCTGTTCGTTCAGAAGATCGA
Organism: Bacteroidota bacterium; assembly: GCA_021796055.1. The sequence goes on along the minus strand of JAJYOS010000458.1, from coordinate 1,148 downwards.
CAAGCTGCCTCGAGTTAATGAACGGTGCGCCGATTGTCTCGAACGGATGCTCCGTTCCGCGTCCTTCTGAAACGTTGGTTGCTTCAAAGAGCACATTGCCGCCATACACTTCCACGGCATTCATATCCGGAAGGTTAGGCGACGGCGTTACCCAATTGAGGCCTGTCTGATCGTACCACATGCTGCGCCGGTAGTTTTCCATCTTCACAACCTTGAGATCCGCCTTGACCCCGTCCTTCAGCATGTGGGCATCATTGATCATCGTGGCAAACTCGCCCGGCGTCATTCCGTAAACGCTCGTTATGGGCTGAATACCGATGAAAGACCGCAATGAGTCGAGCAGGAGGGGACCGTCTACTAGATTTGCCCGCATCATGTCGGGCCTGTCGAGCACGACAAATTCGATGTGGTTTTCGGCCGCTGCTTCGAGGCTGAGGTCGAGCGTGCTGATGAAGGTGTAAAACCTCGTCCCGACATCCTGTATGTCATAGAGAAGGACATCGATCCCTTTCAGCATTTCAGGAGTCGGCTTATCCGTCTTCCCGTACAACGAGTAGATCGGCACGCCGGTCTTTTCATCGACATTACTGGACACTTTTTCTCCCGCCGAGGCCTGACCTCTTATCCCATGCTCCGGACTAAAAAGGGCGACAAGCTTGACACCTGGGACCTTGTCCAGGACATCGATGACATCCCTGCCATCTGAAAGTCTGCCGCTCTGGTTAGTTATAAGTCCGATCGTCTTGCCTTTGATGAGGCTGAGGTATTTCTGCACAAGAACTTCATCGCCGGTCCTGACTCTCCCCCCGGCAAAGAGCGAAGGCACCGAAATTAATGAGAGCAGAGGGATCAAAAGAAGAATCATTTTTTTCATCTCACAACCTCCTTCAAATTATGAAGCATGGTTTTCTTTGCGAGCCCCCATGCAGCAAGCGTCATTCCATCCCATATTTCGCCCCCATCGACCATAGATTGGAATTCATCCACCGTAAGCTTGAGCACCTCAAATTCTTCCGAAGGATCTTTCTCTTTAGCTGCTTCCTTCAAGCCGGTTGCAAGATACACCTTGCAGATTTCATCCGTCACGCCGTTGTATGGATCGAACTCGCCGGCCAATTCCCAATTTGCGGCACAAAACCCCGCCTCTT
>JAJYOS010000457.1 GCA_021796055.1 Bacteroidota bacterium | reverse complement strand
TCTTGCCATGTTAGTGCTTTCCGACATCTCTAACTCCTCTAAATACGGATAAATATATACTTGCCTTAATTCCCAATCAATGAAATAGAGGTTGACGGCGAGGCTGAGAGAGAAAAATGATGTTGAATTAATTCCCGGATCGGGTTTATATTATACGAAAGGAAAACACTAACATGGCAAGAACGGTAAGGTCAAAGAGAGCAGAAAAGCAGAGAAAGTCGAAGATCTCTCAGGAAATGCCTTTGAAGCCGATCAACTACAAGATAATTATCGGCGGTGCACTGTTGATCATTGCGACATACGTCCTGCTTGCCACCAACAACTCGGTATACGGTTTCATACCGCTCGACCTCGTTCCGATACTTCTTTTCATCGGATACATTATCATCGTCCCGATCGGGATAATGTACAGAGGAAAGAAGAAACAGCCCCAGGCTGCCCCCAAATAAAGTTTGCCCCGTTACCCTGCGAAGGTGCCGACGACAAGCTTTCGATGCCTTCGCAAGGCTTCCAAGATCCTACTTTAACTCGAAGTCGCAGTGGACCGTTACGGTTATGTCCTTTTCCTGCGTTGCAGTATTATAAACCCCGTAGCTGCTGATTTCCGTAGAATAGGGCTCGGTAATCTGAAATCAGCCACCGTCTTAAGGTCACCTTTAAGCAAGTCGTAAGCCATTCCGATCGTCGCCGGTTTAGCCGACCGGCTTATCGCGATGCGCCACTTCACGACGTCCGACTGGAATCTCCCGGTCGCGGCTCCCACCACGTAGATCGTCTGATGTGCAGACCGCGCAGAGTAGAAGAAGATGCCGAAGACCGCGGCCGCGATTACCATGCTTATTCCGACAATCAAAGATTCCTTAATACGCTTCATAGCATCAGCCTCAGTATGTTCTCAAGGACGGCCGCTTATCCGACTATTTTCAGAGAGTCGTAATTTGCAGCGATTGTTCTTTCGATGTCACGTTCGGTATGAGCAGTGGAAATAAATGCAGCCTCGAACTGTGACGGCGGCAGATATATTCCGCGCTGCAGCATCTCGCCGAAGTACCTCCTGAATTTTCCCGTATCGCTCGTCAGGGCAGATTTGAAGTCCCTCACGCTTTGATCTGTGAAGAACAGCGTGAACATTGAACCGGCCCGGTTGATTCTGTACCGCAGTCCGAGTTTTTCGATGTTCCGTCTAATCCCGTCCTCCAGCAGCTTTCCCTTTTTCTCCAGCCGGTTGTACAGGCCTTTCTGCCTGTCGAGAATTTTAAGCTGGACCAGCCCGGCAGCCATCGCCAGTGGATTTCCGGAGAGTGTGCCCGCCTGGTATACTGGTCCGTCGGGTGATATCATTCTCATGATGTCTTCGCGTCCGCCGTACGCCCCTACGGGGAGACCGGCTCCGATTATCTTTCCGAATGTCGTCAGATCCGGCCTGATTCCGAATATCTCCTGGGCTCCTCCTCGAGCAAGGCGAAACCCCGTCATTACCTCGTCCAGTATCAGGAGGGCTCCGTTCGAATGGGCGAGTTTCAACACCTTGTCGAGGAAGCCGTTCTCCGGAACGACCACACCCATGTTGCCGACAACCGGTTCGACGATCACAGCGGCGATCTCTCCGTTATTGTCCTTGAAGAGCCGTTCCACCGAGAATATGTCGTTGAAGTCCGCAACCAGTGTCTTTGCGGCAAGTTCGGCGGGCACTCCCGGCGAGTCGGGCTGTCCGAAAGTCGTAGCGCCCGAGCCGGCTTTAATCAGGAAGCTGTCGAAGTGGCCGTGATAGCATCCCGCGAACTTCACTATCTTCTCGCGTCCCGTGAACGCACGTGCGGCTCTCACCGCGCTCATCGTAGCCTCCGTGCCGCTGTTGACCATTCGCACGACTTCGACTGAAGGCATCATCTTTCTAACGAGTCTCGCCATATCTACTTCGTACGGCGTAGGCGCGCCAAAACTCGTCCCTTTCGAGGCCGTGTCCTTTACCGCGGCAATCACGTCCGGATGTGCGTGGCCGAGCACCATCGGTCCCCATGATCCCACGTAGTCGATGAACTTGTTTCCATCCACGTCGTATAGGTACTGACCCTTTGCCCTCGCGATAAACAGCGGATCACTCCCCACGGACTTGAAAGCCCGCACGGGCGAGTTGACTCCGCCGGGCATATATTTCTTTGCTTCATTAAAAAGTTTGCTGCTTTTTTTTGTAATCAGATTCTTCATCTCATCTCCGTTATGATGCTGAGTAATGCGAACATCCTGCCGTGGGCCATGTGCCAATTTTTCACGATCCGGTTTTTCAGCCAGGACCGTATCGTGCTTCCGGCAACATCAGCCGGATCATTTCGCGGTTTCGGGAGACTCATATCAGGTTATTCTCAAGATACCACAGATATGATTTCCGAATGGCATCTATGACGGGCCTCGGTTCATAACCGAGCTCTCGCTTGGCCCTTTCGGATGAAAAATAATGCGGCAGCGTGGCGCTTACAACGTGTGCCTTCGTAAGGACCGGAGGTTTACCGGTAAGAGTCGACAGTATTTCTAGAATTGCGGCCGCCCATCTGGCAGACCAGAGCGGGACACGAACGTTCGGCGGGCTGGCGTCGACGACTTCTGCAATTCGTGTGAACAGTTCCTTGAATGAGAGATTTTCTCCGCCAAGTATGTAACGTGCACCTGTAACGCCGGACCGCATGGCTGCAATCTGTCCGTCGACGACGTCATCCACCCCCACGACGCACATTCCTCCGGCCACGTAGGGCGTTATCTTCTTCCCTTTCAATACCTTCATGAGAACTCCGAAATGGGAATAGACGTCGCGCTGCCCAACTATGGATGCGGGATTGACGATGACTGCATCGAGTCCGAGCCCAACCGCATTGTGCACTTCGACTTCGCTCAGGTGCTTGCTGTCGCTGTAAGCAACATTGTGTTCAAACCTGTTGTACTCGTCCGTCTCGTCTGCGATCCCGCCTGAAGCCGGAATCCCGACCGCGGCGACCGAACTCGTATGGACCAGCCTTCTCACGCCCGCCTGAATGGCTGCATCAAGGAGATTTGCAGTTCCCACGACGTTTACCTGCATCAGTTCTTTTCTGAGCCTGTTGTCAAAACTGACGAGGCCCGCGGTATGGAACACGAACTCCGATCCGTCGAGCAATTGCGCCAGCCGATCCTTGCGAAGGACGTCGCCCAACACGATCTTTCCACTGAATCCGTCCAGCCCGAGAAGATTCGAACCTTCACGCACCATTGCCGTAACCTCATAGCCGAGTTCGCTCAGCTTGTGGCAAAGGTTTGAACCGATTAACCCGCTTGCGCCGGTGACTAAGACTTTTGACATTCAGTCGAACCTTGCGGGGGACAGCCCCGCAAGGTCAGCCCCTAGATTTTCAGTTGCTTCGCTGCATCAACAGCGTAATAGGTCAGGATGAGATCCGCGCCCGCTCGCTTTATCGCCGTCAGCGTTTCCATCATGATTCTCTGTTCATCCAGCCATCCGTTTCGTGCAGCCGCCTTGATCATTGAGTATTCTCCGCTGACCTGATATGCGGCGGTCGGCATCTTGAATTCGCTCTTCACTCGGTAAATCACGTCCAGGTATGCCAGAGCCGGCTTGACCATGACGATGTCTGCTCCCTCATCGATATCGAGAGCTACCTCGCGCACCGCTTCGTTGCTGTTGGCAGGGTCCATCTGGTGGCTCTTGCGGTCGCCGAATTTAGGCGTCGATTCCGCCGCCTCCCTGAAGGGTCCGTAGAAGCCCGAGCTGTATTTTGCGGCATAACTCATTATCGGAGTTGAGAGGAAGCCGTTCTCATCGAGGACATTCCGTATTGCGGCGACCCTTCCGTCCATCATGTCGCTGGGCGCGACCATGTCTGCCCCGGCCTGCACGTGAGTCAAAGACTCCTTGGCAAGAAGGTCGAGCGTCTCATCGTTGACAATTTCGACCTGCCCCGGCGCGGTTTCCTTCAAGATGCCGCAATGCCCGTGTGACGTGTATTCACACAAGCAGACGTCGGTAATGATGAAAAGCTCGGGAAGCTGCTTCTTCAATTCGCGAATAGCCTGCTGGATAATTCCGTTCTCATCGTAGGCCTCGGAACCGTACTCATCCTTGTGCGAAGGAATTCCAAACAGAATAATGGATTTCACGCCGGCCTTCAGCACGCCCTCGCACTCGCGCACGAGGCTGTCTGTCGACAGCTGGTACACGTTCGGCATGGATGAGATCTCATGACGGACGTTCTTCCCCGGCACGACGAACATCGGGTAGATGAAGTCCGAAGGATGCAAGACAGTCTCGCGCACCATTTCACGAATCGTTTCGGTCATTCTCAACCGGCGCATGCGGACGGTCGGGAATCCGGTTTTCTTCTGATATTCCGTCATAGTAATCATATTATTACGCTCCTATCAAAATTGCTTCGGCGGTCTTCTTTCCGTTTGCGATACAGTCTGAAACGGATATGCCATCCTTGTAATTACTGCAAATATAGAATCCCTTATGGAGGCTTTCAACGTGCTTGACGGCATCCAGGATTGCGAGGTGTCCGATATTATACTGTGGAATCGCCTTATCCCATTTGCTGATTGCCCGGAAAACGGGTTCACCCTCTATTTTCATTAGAGCGGCGTTTTCTCCGTGCGCAATCCTGGCTATCTGGTCGCTCGGCTCGGCGACAAGCTTCGGTTGACGCGACCCTCCGACGAATGTCGTCAGCTCCACACATCCGTCCGGGGCGCGCTCCGGAAATATGCTGGAGCTCCAGATCGTTCCGAGGATTTTCCTGTTCTCGACTTCCGGCACAAGAAAGCCGAATCCTCTCAGGTCCGTCTTGATTTGTTCTTTTCTGTAACCCAGGACGGCGACGGCCACGGGCGGATATTTTATCTTCGAGAGCTCACTCGAAAGTTCCGGAAGCCACGATCTGACAATTCCGGCCGCCGCGTACGACGGCACGGAGAGAACAACGGCATCGAACACATCGCTCTCTAATTTTCTGTTGCTGGAATAACTCACGATGAACTTATGGCCGTCAGGTTTGATGCTGTCAACCGAAACGTCGAAGTTAACATATCCCTCCATGGATTTCGCGATTGCCGAAGGAAGAACTCCCATCCCGCTTTTGAAGGCGAAGAGCTTCGACGAGATTCTTGCCTTCTCCGGTCGTTTCTTCCTTTCCCTTGCCCCCTTGATCGTGCCCTTGAGCAGACCGCCGTACTTCTGTTCCAGGGCGTACAGCTTAGGGAACGCAGCTCTGACACTTAATTCGGATGGATTGCCCGCATAAACTCCCGCGACGAACGGATTGATGGCGTAATCGAGAAGCTCTCTTCCCAGTCTGCGCGTGACGAAATCGGCAACCGACTCCTCGTACGCGGCGCGTCCGGCAAACGGCTCCCCGAACAATCTCAGCTTGCCGCCCGTCGTCCAGAGTTTGGTCGACAGAAATGAACCGGGTCCGGAAGGCAGCGCGTGGAGCTTCCCGTTGCGCAATATGAACCGATACTTGGCATTATCATCCGCATAGACCTTCTCATCCTTTAGTGAAAGATCGGAGAGAAGTTCATCTATGACGAGGTTGGTTTCGGATGTGCTGTTAGGACCGTTCTCTACCAGGAACCCGTCCACAAATTTGGAACCGATTGTTCCGCCGGGTACGCTGTTCTTCTCAAAGACGGTCACGTCAACGCCGCCCCGTTTAAGGAAATGGGCCGCGGCAAGACCTGAGATCCCTGCGCCGATTATTGCAACTCTCATTTTCAAAAGACTATTCTAATTTTTGTGGTTAAGATCGACACTTCCAGCCGGGCC
>JAJYOS010000456.1 GCA_021796055.1 Bacteroidota bacterium | reverse complement strand
ATTGCGCCTGCGCCGTTTGTCGTGGTGAAAATAATCGTCTTGTTATGGACCCTCTCAGGCGTATACTCCAAAGGGGAATTTCCGAGATCGAATCCGTCGATGCGCTTCCCCTGCCTCTCGCCGCCGAGCAGGCGCGAATCGCTGCTGAGATTAGCCGAAATCTTCGTCGCGTTTTCTATATCGGGCACGGGGATGATTTCCCTGGCTCCGTTGCGGAGCGCCGTGCAAATTGTCGTAGATGCGCGCAGCACATCTATAATCACGACGTTCCTGCCGCGCATATTGAGCTCATCCACACCCGCGGGTGAAAAGAAAACTTCAATCTTCATTCACCACCTCAGTTTTTCTTTGCGACAAACGGAAGCTTCACGACGTGAGCACGAGCCTTCTTTCCCCTAACGTCGATGATTATTTCGCTGTTCTCCGTCGCATATGGAGTCTCAACGTAACCCATGCCTATTCCAACTTCGAGCGACGGCGAAAAGGTTCCGCTCGTGACGTTGCCTGCCTTGCCGTTCCGGGAATAGATCTCATAACCGTGGCGCGGTATTGAAGTTTCATCCATCTTGAACCCGACCAATTTACGGGTGACGGATTGCTTTGCTTTCAAAATTGAATCTCGTCCGACAAATTCGCCCTTATCAACCCTGGTGATCCATCCCAGGCCCGCTTCGATCGGGTTTGTCGTCTCATCGATATCATTCCCGTAGAGACAGTATCCCATCTCGAGTCGAAGAGTATCTCTCGCGCCGAGGCCGATCGGCAGAATTCCGAATTCCTTCCCCGCATCGAAGATCGAATGCCACATTTTCTCAGGCTTGCCGCCATTCGCATCGAAGAAGACTTCGAATCCGTACTCGCCCGTGTAGCCGGTCCTGGATATTATCGCATCGATTCCGGCCACCTTCCCCCTGATGAAATGATAATAGGGAATCGTATCAAGGTCGGTGCCGGTCAACTTCTTCATCGTTGCCCTGGATGAAGGCCCCTGGACGGACAATAAAGCCGTCGTGTCGCTGGCATCTTCCATCTGCACATTGCCTGAAATTCTCGACGAAAAGGACTTGAAGTCCTTCTCGATATTCGAGGCGTTGGCTACGATCATGAACTCGCCGTCCATTTTATACACTATGAGGTCGTCGAGTAGAAGCCCGCTCTCGTTCACCAGTGCCGTATATTGCGCCTTTCCGGGCGTCAGCTTGGTTACGTCGTTTATCGTGTTTCTCTGCAGGAAAACCTCGGCGTCCTTGCCGCGGACGTAAAACTCGCCCATGTGCGATACATCAAAAACTCCTACACTCTTGCGGACTGTCCTGTGCTCATTGACGATACCCGAATATTGCACCGGCATTTCGTATCCGGCAAACTCAACCATTTTGCCGCCGAGGGAACGGTGAATTTCATTGAACGGTGTCTTCTTCATTTTACGTTGGCTTTCTTCCAATCTGCCAAGAATCTCTCGAGACCCATATCGGTCAGCGGATGTTTGGCCAGTTGCTCGATAACCTTGAAAGGCATGGTTGCGATGTCTGCTCCCATCAGTGCCGCCTGGACGACGTGCATCGGATGCCTGACGCTCGCAACGAGCACCTCTGTATCATAACCGTAATTATGGTAAATGGCAATAATCTGTTCCACGAGCTCCATCCCGTCCTCGCTTATGTCATCAAGCCTTCCGACAAACGGACTGATATATGAAGCCCCCGCCTTTGCGGCAAGAAGGGCCTGTGTCGCCGAGAAACAGAGCGTGACATTCGTCTTGATCCCCTCTGACTTCAATTTCCTTACGGCCTTCAGTCCATCCTTCAACAGCGGAATCTTCACGACGACATTGTCGGCGATCTTCACAAGCTCGTGGGCTTCCCTCAGCATCCCATCCGTGTCGATGGAGACGACCTCGGCGCTGACCGGGCCGGGCACCGTTCTGCATATTTCTGCGATTAGCTCTTTGAAGGTAATGTCATATTTCTCTTTTGCAACCAGACTCGGGTTGGTAGTGACCCCGTCGAGTACGCCGAGCTCGGCAGCTTCTTTAATTTCGTCAAGATTTGCGGTATCGATGAAGAACTTCATTTTTATATTCTCCTGGGCATATGCTTTTTACGCGATAGAAACGACCAGAACCGGTGATGCGGACTGCGTCTTTCGTCTCTTTTAGTGACTTTTAAAAAATTAGTAAACCCCCATGAAAGATGAAAGGTAGGAACGGAGAACAGAAGGCACAAAGCAGCGCATTTAGGCCCATCGCTCTGTGCCTTCGTCAGCCTGGCCCGCTTCCTTGAAAAGTGAGGACCTCCTGAACGGCTAGTCCTGCAGCTTGTGTTCCAGCGCCGCCTTCACAAACTCCCTGAACAGAGGATGTGCCTTGGTCGCGCGCGACTTCAGCTCAGGATGGAACTGACACCCGACAAACCAGGGATGATCGGGGAGCTCTGCCATTTCGACAAGCTCGCCATCCGGTGAAAGACCGCTGAACTTCATCCCCGCATCCGACAGGCGCCTCCTGAATTTATTATTCACCTCGAATCGGTGGCGGTGACGTTCGCTAATTACTTCTGTCGCGTAGGCCTCGTGCACTTTAGTGCCTTTTTGCAGCATGCAAATATAGGCGCCGACGCGCATGGTACCGCCCTTTTCTTTCACGTTTTTCTGGCCGGGCATAATGTCGATCACGTTGTGAGATGTCTTCTTGAATTCGGACGAGTTAGCATCTTTCCATCCGAGTACATGCCTTGCAAACTCTATTATTGCAGTTTGCATCCCAAGGCAGATGCCGAAATAAGGGAGTTTCTTTTCACGTGCATAACGAATTGCTTCTATCATTCCTTCAATGCCGCGTTCTCCAAAGCCGCCCGGCACCAGCAGACCGTCGATGTTGTCGAGATGGGTCTCAGGTCCGTCCTTCTCGACCTCCTCCGCCGAAATCCACTTCAACTCGATCCGGGCGTCGTTCTCCGCTCCGGCATGGATGAATGACTCGCGAATGCTCTTGTAAGCATCGAGAAGCTCGGTGTACTTGCCGCATATTCCTATCTTGAGTGTATGCTTGGGATTCTTCACCCGCTGGACCATCTCTTCCCAATCCGATAAATCGGGTTCTTTTGCCTGGAGATTCAATTTCTTGAGTACGATTTGATCCAGTCTCTGTTTTCGCAGGATAAGCGGCATCTCGTAAATAGTGTCGACATCGCGTCCCTCAATAACCGCGTCAGGTTCGATGTTCGTGAACATCGCGATCTTTTCCTTTATCTCACGGCTGATCCGTTTTGCCGTGCGGCAAATCAGGATCTCGGGTTGGACTCCGATTTCAAGCAGATTTTTCACGCTATGCTGCGTCGGCTTTGTCTTAATTTCACCGGCGGCCTCTATGTACGGAACAAGCGTGACGTGTATGTTAATCGCGTTCTTTTTGCCGATCTTGAGCATAAACTGTCTCATCGCCTCGAGGAACGGCAGGCCTTCAATGTCGCCTACGGTTCCGCCGATTTCGGTAATCACCACATCGTAATCTTTTCCCTCGTATGGCGCCGAAAAGCGTCTCTTGATTTCATCCGTGACGTGCGGAACTACCTGGACGCAAGCCCCAAGGTAATCGCCGCGTCTTTCCTTGGATATCACTTCATAGTAAACCTGCCCGGTGGTCGTGTTGCTCGACCGTGTGGTTGTGACGTCCAGGAAACGCTCGTAATGACCGAGGTCCAGGTCTGTCTCCGCGCCGTCGTCGGTGACATAGACCTCGCCGTGTTGAAACGGATTCATTGTCCCCGCATCCACGTTTATATACGGGTCGAATTTCTGCAGCGCGACGTTCAGCCCGCGGGCTTTCAGAAGCAGACCGAGCGATGCCGCCGCTATCCCCTTGCCGAGCGATGATACGACACCGCCCGTTACAAAAATATACTTTGTGTTATGTTTCGCCAATTCCTATTCCCTTACTTTTTTAGATTTAACTTCGCCAGATATGTCTCCACCGCATCTATATCCGACGGAACATCAACCGATATTGTATCGCCTTCAACCACGGCCACCTGAATGGAGTAGCCGTTTTCCAGAACCCTTAGCTGCTCGAGTTTCTCCGCTCTTTCCAGTGGGGTCTCTCTCATCTTCGTGAGCTTCTGGAGGAAACTGTTCCTGTAGACGTATATTCCGAGATGTTTGAGGAAGCCGAAACTTTCGAGATAATTATCACTGGACACCCCCCGCAGGAAGGGTATCGTAGATCTCGTGAAGTAAAGAGCTCTGCCTGTTTTGTCAATTACAACCTTTACCGCGTTTTCCGAAAAGAGGATAGCCGGATCATCAATCGGAACCGCCGCCGTCGACATGAGGCTGGCGCGGGATGATTTGAGGACAGACACGGCGGCATCGATCGTTTTTGGGGAGATTACCGGCTCGTCACCCTGCACGTTCACAACTATCTCCGCCCCGACCTTTCTCGCCGCTGCTGCACATCGATCCGTTCCGCTCTTCAGTTTTGACGATGTCATGATCGACTTCCCGCCGAATTCTTCCACCGCTTCGACGATTCTGCTGTCATCCGTTGCGACGTACACTTCGTCGATTTTTCCGGCGCGGGCGACGCGCTCGTACACATGCTGTATCATCGGTTTTCCCGCGATCAGAGCGAGCGGCTTTCCGGGAAAGCGCGTCGAGGCGTAACGGGCCGGAATTATTGCCACTATTTTAGGTTTGTTGGAAGTCAATTTCTATCTGTCGATCACCTTTGGGACTTTGAAGAACTGCTCGGTCTTCGCTGGCGCGTTCTTCAGCGCGTCCTGTGTGGGAAGGGAAGACCTCACTGAGTCCTCCCGGAACACATTCTGCAGCTCGATTACGTGAGACAGCGGCTCCACCTTCGAAGTATCCAGTTCGTTCAGCTTTTCCATGAAGACGAGTATCTCGTTGAACTCCTCGGTGAATTTCGATTTTTCTTCCTCGCTGAAGTCCAGCTTCGCGAGCTTTGCGATATGTTCCACGTCCTTTATGGTTACTGCCATTTACATCTCCTTTACGGCGTTCAGCAGCCGGCATTGATCGGCGACGGCCGGATGCCGACAGTTTTTACCGTCGTATAATTCTTCTCGATAATATCTCGTACCCGCCTCATCAGAGCGAACGCTCCCTGCCTCCCCTGGTATTCCGAAACGTCAATTGGTGAATCCACGATTAAGGTGATAGTTCCCCCATGAACACTGAGCCTTCCTTTTGGCATGATATCGTAACTCCCCACAATTGTCAGCGGGACGACGGGAGCGCCCGTCGCGATTGCAAGTGAGAAAGCGCCGCGCTTGAACGGAAGGAGTCTGCCGTCTTTTGTCCTCGTCCCTTCGGCAAACAGGATAAAGCTTTCGCCGAGTGATATCCTCCGCGCCGCCTCTTTCAGGCTTCGCGCGCCGTCGAGTCCGCTTCTCCTGTCAACCATAATATTCGCCCTCGAGACGGCCAGCCCAAAAATCGGTATCCTCTTGACTTCCTTCTTCGACACGAACCTTATGTCCCTGCTGATTCCAACCACAACTGCAATTATGTCGAAGAGGCTTGCATGGTTCGAAACATATACGTACGCCCTCGACAGGTCGATTTTTTCCCGGCCGACCGTCCTGACCTTTATTCCGGTCGCCGTGAAGACGGCCCTGGACCAGTAATAAGCAACGAAAGAAAACACCCTGTTTCGGCTGTCGAAGGGGAACGTAACCATGTACAGCGCCGCCAGAATAATCGTCATAATTGCCGCCGCCGCTGCGCCGAGGATGAATCTTGTCATGCTGCCTCCCCGAGCCCGTCGGGCAGAGCGGCCTTTATTCTTGCCCCGATGGAAGG
>JAJYOS010000455.1 GCA_021796055.1 Bacteroidota bacterium | reverse complement strand
GTTTACGCTGTCTTTCTCAATGCCGGAGTCTATCTGTATGTTCGCGAACCCTATCATCAGCTTCGGATCGCTCGGGCCGAAGATGCCATTCGAGTCGAGGGCAACGAAATTCCCGCTTATCATCACGCTGGATCCGTTAAGAGTCAAGGAAGTGACTTCAATCGGGAACCCCATCAGTTTGCTGATATCCATCCCATTATAGATCCTGAGATGGAAGTTCACGTTCCTGAGCCCCTTCGAATGAATATTCGCAACGAGAGTCGTATCGGCGCCTATCAAATCAGACTGTGACTTAGCGGCCTCAATCTTAATTCGTGTCCCCGGCGGCACATCATGCAGGACATAGACTCCCTGATTATTGGTTTTTGCGGCGATCGGAGGCATGTGAGGAGATTGCCGCCGGTCCAGGAACACATCCGCCTGCGGGATAGGTGTACCCCCAACAAGGACTCTTCCCTCCACGTATATTGCGGACCTTAGTTTGACGGGGATAATCGTCCAATCCTTTGAATCGGGAACGTAGGCAGTCAGCACCTGCCCGATAAAATCCTTTCCGTCGGGTGCAATGACGGTGATGCTGAATGAGTTGGATGCGCTGACGAACGTGGTATCCGCCGCCCCGGAGTTGTCGGTCTCAAAGCTCCCTACGTTTTGTATCTCTACATGCGCGCGAGGGATACTCACCCCTGCAATCGTTCTCACCACGACTTTAAGCCTGTGGAGTTTCTTCTTCAGTACAAATGTGCCGAGGTTCTGTTCGTTCTGGGTTATGTTGACGTATTCAGTGTCCGGAAAAAGTGAGTTGTCGTACGGCGTTGGATCTATTATGATTTGCTGATTGCCAGAGACTGCGGGAGCCTGAAAACCGGTGTTGTAGCTGATGGCCTGGAAAGTCCTTTCTTTCCCATTCATAAAGTATTGTTGTCGCAGAACAGTTGGGAGATTCGCCTCGACAGATGTTCCCTCCCCGATTGTTACGTTCGCCTGAACCGGATTGCCCTCTTCATCCACGACTTTCCCGGTCACGTTGAACGCCGGTTGAAGAAGAATCTTGGGAAAGTAAACCTGCTGCCCCATCGTCAGAAGCTTGCCGTTGTTGACCGAAATGATGGTATCTCTGTATCCGTTCTTGTAGATCTCTATCTGATAACCGCTCCCCAGGTCGCTGGCCCCTAAGTGAAAATTGAAATAACCGTCGTTCATCGTAATAAACTCATCCGTGAAGCGGTTAACCTTATCGTTGAAAAAATACTCCAGGTATGTCTCTGCGGATCCCACGGGCTCATTTGGATTGTCCGACCGATAGATATAACCGGCCACTTTCGGAAACGCGGCCCACATAAGCTGGGTGATCGATACCTCGGGCGCAACGTATTCGCTGTTGAATACCGACGACGCATTCCATGTGTTGGGAGTTACCTGGTATCCGGGATATTGAGTAGGATTGTCGTTGTAGCCAAACTGGAACGACGTGGGGAGAGTGGTGTAGAAAAATGGCGAGCCGGGATCCGGCGCCGCATATACGAAATACTGGTCGTTGGGACCATTGTTCTGAACCAGGTTTGAGAAGGTAACCTGGCCGTTGTCGTCTGCAGTGGCCTCTGCCACGACCTGCATTGACTGAACGGTATCCGCCGAGGGTGGGGCCGGAAAACCTTCGTTATCAGGCACTCCTTCAGGACGAGACTGCCTGAGGAGGTAGACAGCGTACCCGCTGAGATCGGATGAAGAATTCGCCAGCTGCTGACCTCCACGCAACACGTTCGGCGTAAGTGTAATACTCAGTGAGTATGACCGCGCCAACGCGAACTGTTGCCCGATGTTGTCTGATTGGCCAGTCTGAACATCAATGTCATAGTCGGGACTGCAGAAGTACGGGCTTTGAACAATTATCCGATACACCTTCACCAGAGTGCCAGTTGCCGATCGGCCTCCCTCCAATGTGACAGTCGTGTTTTGTGATACCGTGTCAGGGCTGTTTTTCGTCTGTGCAAACGAAAACGAGAAATTTCCTGATGCATCTGTCGTTGTCGTTGCGATGACCTTGGCCGACCGCTCCATCGACGGCACCGGGGCTTCTACGAAGACCCTTTTAACCGGATCGTATCCCTGCAGGAGCACATATTCATCGACAAGGTTCAAGGTAGTATTTGCCAGAGGAAGAGGCTGCGGTCCGCTTTGTGAATTCGAGCCGCCCGACCCCCTGTGTCCGTACCGTCCCTGTTGATTGAGAAAAGGTTTATTCTGCTGGATTGTAAACGCCCCATACATCGTACCCGAAATGGTGGTGGTAGTGAAAAGGTTTTTATTAACAGGAGGAGTCCCCGGGCCGACCGGCGTCACGTGATGGTAAGTAACAATCCCAACCGGTTTTTGGTAAGTGAACGTCCGGATCTGACTCTCGCCGTTATTTGAGGCAGGCGGGAAACCGTTTTGATCGAGTGCCTGAACCTGCCAGACGTAAGTGTCCCCGGCAACGAGCGGCAGTGCACTCAGGGGATACTGCAAGGTCGTCGCGGCAAGGTTCTCGTTTGTGTACTGTGGGATGTCAGCATCGAGTGCCTGGAGCGGAGTCTGGCCCTGGAGTAATTGCACCATCTTAAAGACATAATGGACCTGGTATTGAACGGGGACCTGCACCGGCGTCCATTGGAAAATGGGGAAGTTCGTATTTACAGAATCGCCATCCATGGGGTAAACCAACTGCGGCGGATCAGCATAGACAATTGTGAACTCCCGGCATTGTTCAGACACCAATCGCACTCCTTCCGCGCCCAAAATACTGATACAGGCGGAGTAAGTACCCTCTGGAATTCTACCCGTCTGAATGATTTGACTCTTTATGCCGGTGTCGTAGTATTTCAGATTTCCATGAAGCAGACTTGTGTTGTTCATCACGTTCGGACCACGCAGCAAAACGGTGGGGGAACTCGTGCCGGAAATTACCTGCCTCCCGTCATTCGTCGTTACACTTAGTGTAATGACCACTTCTTTCGGACTATTCGAGCCGTTGAAGACGGTCAGCGAAGCAATCGACGGATTGGTCTGCCAGTCGCTTACATACGGGCTTGGAAAAGGCTGAACGAAAAACTCGGCCCGCACGCCTGAGGAAATCTGTGCCATCACATCAGGGATTGTCGCCGCGAAAAAAATAAAAAGAAATGCGACAAACCGTAACAAGCGTATCTTGACTTCCATTCTTATCCTCCATGGTTCATAAGAACCTGAGTGGTACTTGCTCAGCATTGTTCAAAAGGTATGCGACAGGTTTAGTCCGATTGTGTGCTCGGAAAACTTGGTCGTGCCGGTATACAGCGTCTCCATCACCGTTAGGACTATGGCGTCGGCACCTGTAATCCCGTAGTCGGATGAAAATCCGATCTGGAGAGAACTGGCACCCTGAACTCTTGAAACTCCGAGCGATAGAGAAGAGTTGAGCCTGTTTTCGAACGCCCGGTCTTGTGCGGAAATTGAATAAGATTGCGTCGAGGTCCATCCGGTTTCCCCAATTTTTGAGGCTATCAATGACAGAGCAGGCATTATCACCAGACCGGCTGCCGCATTCAAGGAGATGCTCAGGTTTGCTGAATGGGAAACCATTCCGCTCCCCTGCTGCAGCGGATTGTTATTCGCGGAGTTTTGAAAGGTATAGTTCAGAGAAGCCATCTGGAAAAAGCTCCCGGGTCCGACAAAAATCATCTGCGTCATGCCGGCCATGAGTGTCGAGTATGCTACTTTAAACGTGTCGCTTGAAGCGTTGTTCGCCATGTTCATGTAGCTCCCCATTAGCGTAGTCGTCCACTGCCGCGAAAAAGGAAGACTGATGTTGCCCGCCACCTGGTTCCTGTTGGTGGTATAGCTCTTCTGACCGAGCAGGTTGTCGTTCTGATGTCCCGCGTTCAAGCTGATGGAAACGCGCGACAGCCTTAGCATGGTTGCCAAAGTAATCTGGCGCTGGTCCGGAAGGAGAGATGCGACTCCAAGCGACGTATACCCTGGACCGATATACTGGTATCCGATTCTAGCGTTGAAGGTTTGCAGGTTGAGGCCGACCTGAGCATTGTAGGCATAATCCGCGCTGGAGCTTGAGCGCGGGGCATATATTCCGGTAAGGGCTTTCGGCAACCCGATGCTGTCCACTTCGGTTGCATTCATGTTCCTCGTGTAAACACTTCCATCCAGCTCGCCCTTTATCGTCAGGACGTTGTCGAAGAGTGCAAGCCTCCCGTCGGCTCCGGAGACTAAATTCTCTTGCGGAGTCACAGCAAACGAATTAGTCAAAATACCTGGTGTCGTTCCCTGCTGCTCCTGGATGCCTGAGCCTATCGTAAAAGGAAATTGGCTCACGCTGCTTACCGAATCCTGCAGGCTGGTAATCCTGATGAGCGCTTCGGATGTCGGCGGTCCTGTTACGAGCCAGGTCTGTGATCCGGTATTCACGACGCTGTCGAACAAGACCTGGTAAGTCGAGCCGCCGTCCCTTGAGATTTCTATCCTGACGTTTCCATAAATGCCGGCTGATGCCCAGGTGATGGTCTCGATGTTTCCGATCGGCCATGCGTCGTTCCCGTTTGGTGCGATGATCACGACCGTGGGATGAGGCGACGGCAGTGATGACGGATTGTCCCTCGTTCTAAGAAATGAAATATCGAAATAAGATCCTTCCTGTTTGCCGACTCCGATTCGCGCTCCATACATGTACCTCGAGTAACCGCCTATGCCCGGTCCTCCGCTGACCGCCCTTTGGGTATAACCTCCGACCGCCGAAAATCGAAAAACGCCGGGATGCAGGTTGATGCCCGCGCCTCTTACAAGTATTCCGTCAAACGTCAGCGGCGTGAACATCGAGCTGAAGTCTCCCAGATGCGCATCTCCCCAGCCCCATGAAGGATTCACTCCCAGCTGGTTTATGTTTTGCCTTGCCGAGCTCCCTTCAGTCGATAAAAGAAAATCGAAAGACATCGAGAATGCATGGAAGAGTGTCACAGTCGGCTGGAAATAGAGCCTGGCCAGGCTGGGCGGCAGTCTTCCGGGAATTCCTGATATACCGTACATCTGGCCGTACGCCCCCACGACGCCATTTATGCTGACGTTCTTCCCGATGAATGACTGCGACGAATCAGGTAGGGGACCAGTCTGCGCCTTTGCGTTTCCCCTTCCTGCTGCGACCAGGAAAACGAGCAAAATACATTGCATTATCCTTTTCATGAATGTCCTTCTCCCGCTCCTGCACAGCTTTAAGTCTTTCTTCACCTCAATGAGTCGTGTGCTCGACACACACGACCCGAAGAGGTGATTTCCACAGCCGGACTTAGAAAGCGTAATCGACTCCAAGTGCGAGGACGTAGAACCCAAATCCAACACGAGCCTCCGCCGCCCAATTGGGGTTGAAGAAGTACCGAACGCCTGCACTGCCGCCAAGTGTGATCCCTCCTCCGGTTTCCGAAGGTGTAGGGATACCGAGTTCTGCGTAATATGCCTTGGCAGACGAGCCCCACGACCATGAAGAAATTTCATCGCCAAGGTATATGCCCAGAAACGGATCCCACTTCTTATCCGCAAGAACGAAGTGGTACATCCCGGTAACACCTATATCTATGTATGTCCATGTTCCACCATAGCCGCCGGGATTATCACTATAAGAATAATAGTCGAATATGCCGCCGATCCCGATGATTCCCGGCCCCACCTCACCGACATTCGTAATTCCACGCTCGTAATCGAGTCCGAGCGTTAAAGCACTTCCTACACCGCTTGACGGACACTTATGTCAATGCCATTGTTGTCTCCGGCACGAATCTCTTTGCCGGGACTAATAGCGGCGGC
>JAJYOS010000454.1 GCA_021796055.1 Bacteroidota bacterium | reverse complement strand
TCCTATTTCACGGCTCCGATCCGTCTTGTCGGAGTGGTCGGAAGCGATTTTCCAAAATCGGAAATCGAGTTCCTCGAGTCGCGCGGAATAGACCTTGCAGGTCTCCAGACGATTGAGGGGGGAAAGACATTTCACTGGAGCGGACGCTATCATTACGATCTGAACCAGCGCGACACTCTCGACACGCAGCTGAACGTGTTCGAAAAGTTCGATCCCGTCCTCCCGGCGTCGTACAGGAAAAGCAGGTATATCCTTCTCGGCAATATAGATCCGGTCCTGCAGAGGCGTGTCATAGAGTCGATGGAACAGAAGCCGGAACTGGTCATCTGCGACACGATGAATTTCTGGATAGAAGGAAAGCACGAAGAGCTCCTCAAGACATTGAAGAAAGTCGACGTTATCATCGTCAACGATTCCGAGGCGCGGCTCCTTTCATCGGAACCCAACCTCGTCAAGGCGGCGAAGAAGATAATGAATCTCGGCCCCCGTATCGTGATCATAAAGAAGGGTGAACACGGGGCGCTTCTCTTTACAGGCGACACAATCTTTTCGGCTCCTGCCTTTCCGCTCGAGTTCATCTACGATCCGACCGGCGCGGGCGACGCATTTGCCGGCGGTTTCGTCGGACACCTGGCGCGTACGGAAGACCTCTCGGACGAGAACCTTAAGCGCGCGGTAATATACGGGAGCGTGATGGCATCATTTTCAGTCACCAAGTTCGGAATAGAGGGACTGAAGGAATTATCTGACATAGAAATACTGGGGCGTTATCGTGACTTCATCGAATTATCAAGGGTCGGAGAGTAAACCCCGGCTGAATTTCTCGGGAATGGAATCTCTTCCCGATCCGATTAAATGGGAAAACGGAACTACGTCCGGCGAACCGGGCACGGATCCGCGCGGCGCGAAGGTCACGATAATCGACCAGACCCGGCTCCCGCTCGAAGAGAAATTCCTCTCGTCGAAGAATTACCGTGACGTCTGCGAATGGATCAAGTCGCTGCGGATAAGGGGAGCGCCCGCCATCGGTATAGCCGCCGCGTATGCGGCCGCTCTCGCGGCTTATGAATTCGGATCGCATGGAGAAATCGACTCGAAGCTCGACGCGGCGATCCATGAAATCAACGCCACCAGGCCGACTGCCGTCAACATACGCAACATACTTGCCAGGCTGAGGAAACTTGATGTCAAGGGGAAGAATGTCGGCGACGTTTTTCTCAATGAAGCTCACAGGATACTTGCGGAAGAAATAGACTCATGCAGGAAGATCGGTCAATTCGGACTCGAGCTTGTTCCCGACAAGGCGGTAATACTGACGCACTGCCACACAGGCGGACTCGCGACCGGCGGCTACGGAACGGCGCTCGGTATCATCCGTGCCGCGCACGAAGCGGGTAAGAAAGTAATGGTTATCGCCGATGAGACGCGGCCGCTGCTCCAGGGAGCAAGACTGACGGCGTACGAGCTCCAAAAACTCGGCATAGATTTCAAGCTGATAGTCGACGGCGCGTCCGGGATAGCGATGAAGAAATTTTCGGTGGACCTGGTCGTCGTCGGTGCCGACCGGATCGCGGCCAACGGCGATACCGCCAACAAGATCGGGACGTACAACCTTTCCGTCCTCTGCAAAGATCACAAGATTCCCTTCTATATCGCCGCGCCGTCGTCGAGCTTCGACCTCGCGGCGAAGTCCGGCGAAGACATACCTATTGAGGAGAGAAATCCAGACGAGGTGACGCACTTCAGAGACTGCCGCTCCGCGCCGGAGAACATTTCCGTCTACGCACCCGCGTTCGATGTTTCCCCGGCGGAGAACATCGCCGCGTTCATCACGGAGAAGGGGATTATCAGGAAGCCGTACGGAGAAAATATAGCGAAGGTACTCGGGTAGAATCTGGATGCGGGGCGCGCGTGTCCCGCTTAGACTGCAAGTCCAGGTAATCGAGAGATCTCGCCGGGAGAGAAAGTAAGAAACCGAAGGCGAGAAGCGGGACGGAAAAATCTGACCGTCCGAAGAATCGATCCTCCGGGAAAGTTCTCACCAAAACTGTCATTTCATGATCCTGTGAGCAAGGGCAAAGTCTTTTGCGATCCTTCTTGACATTCCGTTGTACTTCTCTTAATCTTCGTTTGTCAAGGTAGAAGGAGTGCACGATATGGGCAATCGTAAAGGGCTTTGGAGGGTAAGTGGTACTAAGTGGCTATTGTCGGCATTTCTGACCGTCGTTGCACTTGCGCCGGCAGCTGCACAGGTGCATATAAGGGAAAATGTGGTCATATCTCCGGTGCAGCTTAAAAGAGCGGAGGCAGCCGGTGTGGTAACGCACGATCTTCGGTTCGTCTTCGCATGGGACAAAGGAGGAGGCTGTAGTTACCTCTACATCCCGCGCACGCCCTGCGGCACCATACCGGCAGAAGATTACCATTACTAGCCGGACAGCATGGTTATCGATCTACCTGCGGGAAAAGCGGGACGATACATTTTTGATCCGCAGTATTGCGTGGCGTCAATAAATCCGTGGGACGTAGCCAACGTCAGCTTCTCTATCTATGTCGACAATATACTTGTAAATCGGCAGACAGCCCGGATTGCTGGTTCCGAATATGATGTAAGGACGGTGTGGCCGAATGGCTGGATATATTTCAACACACCTTACTACAGCGATTTCGACTTCTGGCTTCAGTCGAAATACTTCTACGGCGATCCGTATGTCCCGCATGTGTCTGGAAAGAACACCTGCGACAGCACTGCCTGGTCGCCTGCTGATCCGGTTACATGCACGATCGTCTCAGGGGGACAGTACGCGTCGTTCCACGAGACGAGCCCTCAAACGGGAGCCGACACTAAAATAGGCTCGAGCATCACCGCTACGGGAGACAGTCTCGGGAATTTCTCGCTGGTTTTCGACGGGGTTCTTCCGGATTCGACAGCAGACTGGATCGTGATTGAGGCAACGAGCGACGGTCTGACGAAGATCGATTTCGGTGACGGTTGGAATAAGAGTAGGGGCAGAGCTGGCAATGCTTGGCAAGACCGCTCCTGGAGGAAAGGGAGAGGTTGTTCAGAGTTCTGAGAAGACGAACGGAGTTATTAGATCGGGAGCGTCAAAGGCATCTGCAGCAGGGCTCGCAACCCAGGGAGTCAAGGGAACGGGTACGAAGCTCACCTCAGCGGTAGCGGACGATTTTGTCTATCGCAATTACGGAGTAGGATGGGTGAAGGTGAAGAAACAACAAGACACGATAATATTTAACATACAAGCGCAAAAACAGGAATGGCCGACTTTACCTGCTGCATCAGGTGGCAACCTTAACGAAAGGAACGTGAAGTATTTTAGCGTGACAGTAATGAGAGGCACCCAACCTTTACCCAATTTTGGTGTTACTCTGACGGCATCCATGATGCTGCCGTCCGGTGGACACAGACACACAAACCAGCCGCCATTAGATGAGATGGGAGAATTTGAGGACTATGTAAATAACCTGGATGGCAACGGGGCTTTCACGACGACCACAGACGAGAACGGAGAAATCAATGTTGCTTACACTGCTCCGGAATTCAGCGGTAAAATTCTAATAACAGCGATGTCCACCTCTGAAAATGTTAAATCCAAGGACTCTATCACGGTGGAAGTCCCAGGTTTGGTTCCAATAGGTGGGGGCGCAAACCTTATCACATATACATCGACTCAAGCTTATCATAAACTGGAAAACAGCGATTGCGGGACACCTGCGACGAACGCGTTGATACTCGACGTGGTTAAGCAATATGCTGACGAGTATGGTATGGAGAACAATATTTACCTGGCTGTAATAGACATGAGTCTTCCCTGGGGCGGCTTGTTCGATATAAATGGAGACTGGAACACTCCCCATAGCTTGCATCGAGTCGGCAAGAGCGTGGATTTCAGCAAGTGGTACAGAGATGCTTCGGGGGAGGTCACTCCGGTCGATATATATGTTGATGGGAAATTATGGATGACAACGAATCTGGTGGACCAGGAGACTCTCGACAGCTATTTTAAACAAGCGGGGTTCAAGCGCTTGGAGAGAAATATCGGCAAAATCCATTATGAATCAAGTAATTGAGGAGTCACATCCATGAAGAGAACTTGCATTGCCCTCTGTACGCTTTTGTGGTTAACGAGCCCACTCTTCGGACAAGGTAACCGGTATGATTTGGTGCCGCCACATCTCGATGTGAAGGTGGTGTGTGTCGTCACATTCGATGGAAGCAATGGGATTTTCAGGTATGCCTATTTCATTGATAATCTGAAAACCAGCATCGGATATATGGCCGGGTTCGACATAGATATTGCATACCCTTCAAACGGGGCGGAGGTGGCATTAAGCGACCTGACGGATTTAAAGCATGTCTGGCGAGACCCGTTGGGATTTCCGGATGCACGTCGGGTGATTCCCGTGGGTGTCCCCCAGCTTCCCGATTCCGGAGAATACACGAGCACATGGTGGGCAGCATTCGGTGTAGATGGCAGCCTGGAGTGGACAAGTCCATACGGCAGATTTAACGTTGCGCCCGGCGGCAAACTGGACGGCATCGTGATCACATCGCACGGGGTCCCAACGTTAAGGTCATTCGTCGTGTCTCCCAGCTACCATCCGAAACCTCCCGTCGAGATTACCCCCGAAAATGAGCAGACTGTCGAAGAATCGACCGAAGCGGAGGACAGCGTAGAACTCGCCCTTGAAGATTCAATAAAAGTGAGAGGTTGGACCGTCGGTCCTACGGCGCCTCCCGCTGATTTATCTGCGTTATCGTGGATAGACACGCTTGCTTCCTACAAGCACCAGTGTGTCACGCTCGGCTGGCTGACGAATGGGCCCGCTCACGAAAAGGAGGAGAGTGATGACAGAGCAGATGAAGGAATCGTCGAGAGATTAGACCGCAGACTTGACAAAGCGAAAGATGCACTCGCAAAGAGCGATTCAGTGAAGGCGAAATTGGAACTTGAGTTATTCGCGAAGGAAGTCGATCAACTGTATCACAAGAATAAGGAAGAAGGTGAACGTCGCGGCGTGCCATCGTTGACGAGTGAAGGGTACGCACTTCTGAAGTATAATGCGGAGTATCTGATAGATAGACTGCCTGATAGGCATGGGAGAGGCGATGAGGGAGAACATAGAGGCAAGAAGTAAGAGGCCGGAAGCAAGAAATCAGAGACGAGAAACAAGGTGCAGGGAGGAGGTGTTTGTGGAGTGAGAACAGCCGTAATTCTGGCATTGCTGACCGTCGGGAGCACAATTGCCCAAACTGGGAAGGTTACCTCAAGCAATGGCACCGGACAGGTATGGCAAATCCCGTTTGCATCGACGGGCAACACGATTTCACTGAATATTCAGAACAGCTCCAGCCTCGAAGCGAAGAACGTTTCTGTGACGTTTAATGAAATCCCGTCATGGCTGGAATTCAAATCGACCACGGCAGTCATCAAAATTATCGCATCGAACAGTTCCGGAGATGCCGAATTCACATTTTCAGTGGACAAGAAAGCTCCAGTGGGAAGAGATACGACACTCACGGCAACGATAAGGAGTGCCGACGGTCAAACGTGGACGAAAGAGATAAGTGTAGTGGTTGGAGCACCGAAGGATTATAAGCTCTACAACAATTTCCCAAACCCGTTCAATCCCTCGACTAAAATAGCGTTCGAGCTTCCGAAGGCATCGCATGTCAGGCCGATCATCTATGATGTGGTAGGGAGGGAAGTTGCACAGATTGCCGATGGCGACTATCCAGCCGGTTACAGCGAGCTCACATGGAACGGACTAAACAGGAACGGAGAACAGGTTTCGTCTGGAGTATAC
>JAJYOS010000453.1 GCA_021796055.1 Bacteroidota bacterium | reverse complement strand
ATTCTGGCTTATCACGATAACCGAGTGACCTTCTCTCACCAACGCTTCGGTCAACGGTTTGCCGATATGCCCCAGCGATCCTGTCACTACGATTTTCATTTTCTCACCTTCATCTTAAGATGGTCATTTCCCGTTATAGACTGCTGCAAAGTCCTTCGCAAAATCTGTAAGCTTCACTCTTCCAAGTATCGGGCGGTGGCGGTCATAATCTTCATACAGCTTACCGGTATGCCCTGCGGCATTCATCTCGACAAGACCCGCGGCAATTTTAGGATTCATCCCCGCGGCGATCATACCATTCAGAAGTTGTTCGTCGGGAATTATAACCCATTTCAAATCAGGTTTGCCTATCGCGGTCCCTAATAATGTAGCGAGTTCGTTGCAGCTTACCTCGTCGCTCACGACATAACGAACCTTCCTACCATTGAATGGCGTAGTGAGTTCTTCTGCGACCGCCGCGGCGATGTCTATCGGAGAGACCCACGGCTTCTTGATGTCTCCGCCATAGTTCGTTGCGATGACGCCCTGCGTCTTTATCGTCTGTATGAAACCGAAAAGATTGTAATAGAAACCAACCGGACGCATGAAGGCAATCGACACATCCGGCGGCAATTCCTTCAGAATGTTTTCCAGATGATTATAGAAGGCGAGAATGCCATTGCCTTTGTCGGTATGTGCCCCGATGCTGCTGAGGAAGACTACTCGCTTTACGCCGGATCGCTCAATCGCTTCTTTATAGATTTTTCCGAGACTTTGAGTATATGCCATGAGGTCAAAGCCCTGATCAAAATAGGCGTTGCCGCCGGCGGATATCATGCAGTATATCGCATCTGCACCCTTGAAAGTGTTCGTGAGAAATTCTGCGTTCTCGAATGTGCCGATGGCCGCACCGGCTCCAAGAGCTTCTATGTCTTTTTGTCTCTCGGGATTGTGGCTGACAACTGTAACCGAATGGCCCTTCTGAATCAGCTCGTTTGCCAGCGGCTTGCTTATATGTCCCAGAGAACCCGTTAATACTATCTTCATTTCCGTCCTCACTTTTTCCAATAAGTTAAGCATCAAAAGCGACGCGGACGTATCCGAATCTAATTTTGTTGTAATCGAAAGTGGGCTTCCTATACCACGACCACAATCTTCCCCATCGTCTTACCCGTTTCGATTTGCTGATGAGCCTTCGGGAGATCCTCAAATTTATATTTGGCCGAGACGTGAGAACGGACTTTCCCTTCCCACATGAGTTTCGCGATATGCTTCATGTCTTCGCCATTCGACTGAACCAGTAACCGAAATGTCTGCACGTCTTTCGCCTTTGCCGCATTAAGATGTACATCTCCGAAGTTAGACTTTATCGAAACCACCTTTCCGCCTTTCTTCGTGGCCGCAATCGATCTGAGAAGGTGGTCGGGATCGGAAATCGAATCGAGAACTATGTCGGCATCTTTGACTTTGTCTTCGAACTTCTCCGCAGTGTAATCAATGAATTCGTCCGCGCCGAGTTTCATGACGAAATCCTTCTTCGACGACGAGCCCGTACCTGTAACATGAGCGCCGAAGTGTTTCGCAATCTGAACCGCGTAGTGGCCGACTCCGCCGCCGGCAGCATGTACCAGGACCTGATCGCCCTTTTTGATTTTGGCATTCGTAACGAGCCCCTGCCAAGCAGTGAGCGCGGCCAGAGTTGCGGCAGCCGCTTCTTCGTGCGAGATATTCTTCGGTTTCAACGCCAGCTGGTTCGCCGGCGCGGCGACGTACTCCGCGTACGCTCTTCCGTTTCCAGGGAAGTTGACCATTCCAAAAACTTCATCCCCCTTTTTGAATTCCGTTACGCCACTGCCGGTCTCTTCAACCACTCCCGAAATATCCCATCCCAATACGAAAGCATCTTCGCCTTCATTGGGTCTCAGCATTCGAAGCAGCGTGGCTCTGTCGCGCCTGACGCCTGCGTCGACCGGGTTGATGGAGATCGCTTTCACTCTTACCAGTACTTCATCGGTGCCGGTACGCGGCCTTTCGACTTCGGATAGCGTGAGCTTTTCCGCCCCGCCGTTTTCCTTGATAATCATCGCTCGCATTTCCGATCATCCGCCATTTTGTTGTTTTAGTTCGATTGTGAACTCAATTTAATTCCAGGTCCGAATTTCTTCCGCCTGGATAATGTGACCAACACAAGACGCCGGAAAGGAGTTCGATCCTTCCTGCTATCCGGGCGTATAGCGTTTTCTTTTCACTGCGACTCTTCGTTTTCTTCATCCTCATTTTCCCTATAGGCCTTTAGTAGCTGCCAAGGCGAGATGTCGCAGCGGTTTCACAATGTCACTGCGTTCCGAGGATGTCGACCCTCAGAGCGGCGAGCGCATAATGGAAGAGGGACGGTAATGAAGGAGTGAAACACGAAGAAACACAGAGGAGTTTTTCTTTCTAAATCACAATGTTCTTCCTCTGTGTCTCTATGCAAATGTTGCTCTTTAGCTATGCCTGGCTTGAGAGCGGAGTGACTTCACGTCGGATGCCACTTATTCGGTGAACTCCACAACATCCGCTCTGACGGTAACCTTCGGATGGGTATAGATGAACAGGTTCAGCGCTTCGCAATCGTAATGAACGTTGACGAGTGCGACTTTCTTCCCTTCCGTCGCGCCATGGGCCGACTCGAAATTCTTCCACAGGTTGTCCAGCGCTTCTTTGTAGAGCATCCCGGTCCCGTCCACGCGGGCGACCGCAAAGGTGTTTGTCGTCATGCCCATGGGGATGGAGACTCCGAGGAGATATCCCGCCGAGGCTTCGCCGCTGACACCGCGCGCGAGTATCTTATAGTTCCCCTTTTGCAATTGAACGTCTGTGACGTTCCCTGCTACGAACATCCCTCCCGTCGCGCATCCCGCCGCGGCAAAACTCAGCGGAACAACGATCGCCACTAGAATAAGATTCTTCAGTTTCATCTTACACCTCCTTGTTTTGTTGGAATTAAAGTAAGCGTTGACACAAGGTACGTGTGAAAGGCAGGAAGTCTTCCTTGTCCGATGGAGGATACACTGTGGGGCACAGCGGTTACCCGGCGGATGTCTTCGCTACGGATGTAACCATTATTGATTTGTATGGGAGAGAGTCATCCCTTTCGAAGCACTGGTAAAGTTTAGCGGTTCACGCGGCGAATGTCAAGCGTGGATGGATTCTGAATTGAGCCTCGCAGGTGCAATTCCCTCACAGCAGGTGTCATCCCCGGTGCCATCCGTTCTCTGCACTCCACATTTTTGATGGGCGGACGCTTCGCGGAAACGGACGGCGCAAAGTGGTGCCTTTCGCGCGTGTGCTGATATGGACATTTCGGCTGCGCTCTCCCTCGTTCTAAACCCGCACAATCGGCAGAAGGTCGGCCAACCAACTGATGTTGCCATCACTGACAAAATGGAATTCGTGCCCCTCCGTGAAGAGCTCAAACCGGTAGTCCACTTGGCCTGGACATTTGAAAGCCCGGTTGGTATGCCAGCATCCGACGCCGACCTCGCCCCTTCCAACGGCCGTCCGAAATTTATCTTGAACCACGAGAACTCGATAATTTCTGTTGTCGATGGAAATGCCCAGGATAGCCTTGAAATCGCGCTCTGATCCTGGCAACCTTGTAAAGGTTACCGGGACACCAATATCATGGAACTTGCCCCTTTGAACCAACGTTAAATTAACGAACAGCGTCTTGGTAGATCTTCCACGGAGTGGATTGTCCGCCATTCCAACCATCTGTGCAATCCGGATGATTATTTCACGTTTCCTTAACAACTCCTTCATACTACGTCGCTATCTTAATGTCGAGAATCAAAAGAAAGAGCATCATCCCAGTCGTAGAACGCCAGCCAGACGAAATCACTCTTGCGTGTGAGGACGCCTCCTCGGTAAGAGTGCCTCATTCCGCGAGTTCCGCTCCACGACCGTTGTCTCGCAGGCCGCTGGAAATTACTCTGAAGCTACTTGCAGTCCTGGTAATTGTTTTCATACTCTGGCGCCAGTTTGCCGGTGTGAAGATTGATGCCGCATTAGGTCTTATCGACGGCGTCGGATTTGCCGTATTCCTGGTTCTCATACCGCCCCTCATCCAATTATTTGCCGAGACTCTCGGCCTCGCGCTTTGCATCCCTGGTACACCATCCCCGTCGCGTTTGCTAAAAGTCCTACCGGCTCGTATCGGGTGCGACGCGATTCTAAATTCTCTTCCCGCCGGCGTCGTCCCGGCCGAGACGTTGCGACCCGTCATAATAGGCCGCTCATGCAAAATGCCGATAGAAGAAAGTGTCGCCGCGACTCTCATGGGAAAGATCAACATGGCGGCAGGGGAAGGACTGTTCCTTGCGTTAACCATTGTGCTGGTTGCTGCCGGCGGAGGCGTGTATGCCGGCGCCCTCACGGGCACCGCGGCTGTGGTTCCTGTCGTCGTTCTCGCTGTGGTCTTCGCCGGAGTCGTTTACATCTACAGCGGGCCTCGCATTACGCAACTCATGTCGCTCCTCAAACGCATCGCGTGGAATCGATGGAGGCGTTTCATTTCAGGAATTGAAGCGAGCGTCAGTCGTGTCGACTCGACAATCCTTCATTTCGCCCGCAGGGATCGACGGGCAGTCTTCGCCTCGCTGGCATCGTTTGTCGCCGGATGGATCCTACTGGGCTCCGAGTCATATTTGATTCTAAGAATCCTGGGCCAGCCGGTGTCGCTCAGTCAGGGTCTTTTGATGGAGGGAACCGTTTCCGTTCTTCGGATTGCGTTCTTCTTCATTCCCTCGGCGTTCGGTGCCGCGGAAGCGGCTTATGCCACTTTAATTGCCGGATTCGGTGTCGCAAATCCGGCGGATGTCGCTCTTGCGTTCATCGCGATCAAACGGTCACAGGAGCTGCTTTGGATCGGTCTCGGATATCTTGCATTGCTGATCTCGGGAAGACGAAAGAACCGAGACGCTGGACAATCATGCGAAAGCAACTAGACCATCCGACGTTCAGCGATTGGATGTGGACGAGACAAAAAGCACAGCATATCACGGATGTAATTGTCTTTACCTTATTTCCTCGGAATCTGTTACATCCTTCGAATGTGTGTTCTAATTCCTGACGCTTGACAGGCGAACCACATCGCCCCCTCTTTTGTTGGTGTTGGCAAGATGGAAAGTGCTCCCGAGATGAACGGCGCCACGAAGGGTATACTCCGCCCCGGCGCGATCGACAAGAGATTTTCGCTCTCGCGTAATTCCCCTTCGGAAGAGCTCTCCTTCGTCGTCGAGCATTACTGGATCGTTCAATGGGACCTTCGAGGAAGAGAACCGTACAAATCGGAAACTCTGCCGTTCCCTACCGTGCATATAGTCATTGAAAGAAAACGCGCCGACGTATGGGGAGTTTCGACTGGGCGCTTCACCCGGAGGTTGGAAGGAGAGGGACGGGCTTTCGGAATCAAGTTCAAACCGGGTGCTTTCAGGTCGTTGATCGGAGGCCCCGTTTCGAATCTCACCGATCGAACGATTCCTGTAGCCAAGTTGTTCGGAGGGAACGGAGGCAGATTCGTCAACGACGTCAACTCTCTCGATGAG
The DNA here is from genome assembly GCA_021796055.1 of Bacteroidota bacterium. The sequence goes on along the minus strand of JAJYOS010000453.1, from coordinate 261 downwards.
GTTTCAGAAATTGAGGCCGTGGCCGAACGCTTCATCAACTCATTAAATCCGCAGCGCGACTCGAAAGCCGATACGGTCGACAGAATTGTCACGTGTATCATGTCCGACAGATCCATTACCAGCGTGGAGCAAATAGTGAAGTCGGAAGCCTCCAACAAAAGAAGTCTTCAGCGATTATTCGATGAATATGTCGGGGTGGGACCAAAGTGGGTTATTAGCAGGTATCGTCTCCAGGAAGCGGCGGATCGCCTGGCGCGCCAG
>JAJYOS010000452.1 GCA_021796055.1 Bacteroidota bacterium | reverse complement strand
TTGCTGGAACACAAAGACACCGGCGACCACAAATCCCAACAGAGCCATGAATGCCGGCAAATACTTACTCCTTCTCTTGCCGGCAAGCGCCGTCAGCAATGTCAGGATAAGGAATATCGAGAGCACTGCTTCCGGCAGAACGTATCCGAAACTCTGGTATATGGTTTGTGCCATAAATAAATTCTCAATTCTTAATTTTGAATTTCAAATTGTGGCCAGCTCTTAATCGGCATTCAATTCACAATTTAAACCTGTCCTGACGCCAGGCCAGGAATTCAACATTCACAATTCTTTCTATTTCACCGCGGTCAACCCGGTGCCGACCTTGTGGACAAAATCGACGAGGTGGTTCAGCGTCGAGCTCATCGGGTTCAGCATGATCGACGGGAACACTCCGAGCAGTATAACCACAACCATGAGCGGAACGAGAGCCACCAGTTCCCTGCCGTTCACATCGGGTAACCCTTTCCACTTTTCGGGAAGTTGCCCGAGAAATACGCGCTGCAACGTCCAGAGCATATAGCCGGCGGTCAGTACTATTCCAACGCTCGAGAAGATCGCCACCCACCTGAAGGCCTGGAATGCACCGAGATAGGAGAGAAGTTCGCTTATGAATTCGCTCAACCCCGGGAGTCCGATGGCCGCAAAGAACGCGACCGTCATGATCCCCGTGTACACGGGCATTTGGTTGGCCAGGCCGCCGAACTCATTTAGACCGCGCGTGTGTGCCCGATCGTAAATGACTCCGACGATCAGGAAGAGCATCGCCGTGACAATGCCGTGGTTGAACATCTGGAGCACGCCGCCCGCCACGCCCTGTGTGTTCAGCGCTGCTATGCCGAGCAGGACGACGCCCATATGGCTGATACTGGAGTAGGCAATCAGTTTCTTGAAGTCGGTCTGCGCCATAGCGCACAGTGCTCCATATACAATATTGATGAATCCAAGTATCGCAAGCGGGTATGCAAATTTCAGTATCGCATCCGGGAATATCGGGAAGCTGACTCTCAAAAAGCCGTATGTCCCCATCTTCAGAAGCACGCCCGCCAGTATGACGCTGATCGCTGTAGGTGCCTCGACATGCGCATCAGGAAGCCAGGTATGGAACGGAAATATCGGCACCTTAATCGCGAAACCGATAAACAACGCTATAAAGGCTACATATCGCCAGTAAGTCCCGATGCCGGCAAGAAGCGAATTCGGGTCGAAATTCTGAGGGTTCATCATCGCGAGCATATCGAAAGTATGCATAGCCTGCCCCGTCGCAGGGTCCTTTATGCTAACGCTGAAATACAGCGCCAGCATCACGAGCAGTATCAGCACCGAGCCGAACAGAGTGTAGAGAAAGAACTTTATCGCGGCATATTCCCTCCTCGGTCCGCCCCAGACTCCGATTAGGAAGTACATCGGAAGAAGCATCAGCTCCCAGAACACGTAAAAGAGGAACATATCGAGCGCAACAAAAACGCCCATCATCCCGGTATCGAGAAGGAGATAAAGTGCGAAGTATCCTTTCTGAGACTTGTTGATGTTCCATGACGCGATCACACCCACGAATGAGATAAGGGCGGTCAGGATAACCATCGGGATGCTCAAGCCGTCGATGCCGAGGAAATAGTCGACCGCGACATGTCCGAACCATGCCACTCCGGGAAGATCTATCCACCTGAATTTCTCGACGAACTGGAAACCGTTCGGGTCATTTATTCCTGTGAGACCGGGTTTGAAATTTATCCAAATGACCGCTGCGACAACGAGTTGAAGCACGGTCGCCGCAAGTGCGGTCCATTTCATAGCACTCGTATTGGCTCTCGGAATGAGCAACACAACTGCCATCCCCAGGATAGGCAGAAATGTTATCCACGTCAGATACCCAATTCCAAGGAATTGATACTGCATTATTCCTCCAACGATATGTCTAAATTGGCAATTCTCAATTCTAAATCCTTAATTCTCAAACGTACACATTCAGAATTGTTTGAACACATAGAAAATCACGATCACTCCGATCAGTGCAAAGATGATATACGTCTGTACCCTTCCCGTCTGGACTCTCCTCGCTCCTCTTCCAAGGAGGCCGGTGAACCAGGCCGAGAAATTGACGAGTCCGTCGACGATGTAATGGTCAAATTTCCCGCTGAACGACGACCACACCCTGGTGAGCGAAGCCGCACCGTTCACTGCGCCGTCGATAACATTACCGTCGAACCAGGCAAACGTCTTGCTTAGAAACAGCGTCCCGGCAACCGCCGTCGCTCCGTACAACTCGTCGAAATACCACTTGTTGTAAAGGAAGTTATAAAGAGGCTTGACACGCTGTTTCAGTTTTTCGGCGTCAATCTTCTTCCAGTGGTAAATCAGAAAAGCCGTAAGAATCCCGAGCGACGCGAGAAAAAGAGACAACTCAAGACCGGTGTAGTGGATCCGCTCAAGCTCCATCTCGTACGGGTTCGTATTTATTGTCTTATCGCCGCCGCCCGTTACACCCGGCTGTTCTGCTCCCTTCTCAACCAGTTGCACGTGGAGAAAATCCCAGCTGTATTTCTGGTAACTCGGGACCACAGATTCTGGTTTCTTGACCGACTCAAGCAGCCATCCTTTGTCGGGATTCAACGGGTTGAAGCTGTAGAACACAAAGAAAGAAAGCATTGCAAGCACTATCAAAGGCACCGTCATAACCTTCGGAGATTCCTTGGCGTGCTCAAACTTGTGCACGTCCCGAGGCTCGCCGTGGAATGTCATTATTATGAGCCTGAACATATACATTGCCGTCAGGAACACCACCGCATACCCGATGATAGGAATAAGGTAATTCCCGGAGAGTAAACCGTAGGCGAGCGCACCAGCAAGAATGCTGTCCTTGCTGAGGAACCCCGACGTGAGCGGGATGCCGGAGATTGAGAGACTGAATATTACGAATGTCCAGTAAGTGATCGGCATTTTTTTTCGAAGTCCGCCCATTTGCCGCATGTCCTGCTCATGATGCATCGCGTAGATTACCGATCCGGACGCGAGAAAGAGCCCGGCCTTGAACGCCGCGTGCGTGACGAGGTGGAAAAAACCTGCCGAATAGGCGTCGACACCGAGTCCCATCACCATATATCCGAGCTGGCTTATCGTCGAGTAAGCCAGGACTTTCTTAATATCATTTTGCGTGACTGCTATCGTAGCACTAATGAATGCCGTGATAGCGCCGGTGTAAGCGATTAATGTCAATGCCTCGGCGGTCAGCATCGGAAATACCCGCGCAATCAGGTAGACGCCTGCCGCCACCATAGTCGCCGCATGAATGAGCGCGCTTACGGGTGTAGGTCCTTCCATGGCATCCGGCAGCCATACGTGCAGTGGAAACTGCGCAGACTTCCCGACCGCGCCGCAGAAGATCAGTATCCCGGCCGCCGTAAGAAGCGGTCCGGAGAGCTGTCCCTGGGCGATGCCGCTGAATATACCGCTGAAAAGGAAAGTGTGAAGCTGGGTGAAGACGATCATAATGCCGATGAAGAACCCGAAATCGCCGATCCTGTTGACAATAAACGCTTTCTTGCCGGCATCGCTTGCAGACTTTTTCTCATACCAGTGACCGATCAGGAGATACGAACTGATTCCCACAAGCTCCCAGAAGACGTACATCAACAGAAGATTATTGGAAAGAACGATGCCGAGCATTGAAAAGCTGAACAGACCGAGATAGGCGTAGTACCGCGAGTACCTGACGTCACCCTGCATGTACCCGAGCGAAAACGTGTGTACCAGTGCGCTTATGAGCGTCACTACTACAAGCATGATCGCTGCAATATTGTCGATCGCAATCCCGAGGTCTATCGTGAAACCCGGCCGGCCGATCATGCCGCCCAGGTCGAGCCACCTAAACGTGAAATCTATTTGAGGTGCGGAGATGAAGAATACCTTCTGAACCATTATATAAATCGAGATCGCGAGCGCGACGAAGAGTAAGCCGGTCTCGATAAGATCCTGCCTGCGTATCCTCTTGCCGAAGAATATCAGAAGCACAAAGCCGGCAAGCGGAAGGAGCAATACCGTGAGGGCCAGCTGTATCAACGTGGTTTCAATGGGAGCCATCTGTCAAGTTCTCAATTTTGAATTTTAGAATTAAAGCTTTCTTCGTGTGGGCATCATAATCGAGCATTCACAATTCAACATTTAATATTCTAGTTCTTGAGTTTGTCGACTTCATCGACGTTGACGGTGTTCATCTGCTGGAAGATATTCAGCACGATAGCCAGAAGAACGGCAGCTTCCGCGGCTGCGAGTATAATGACGAAGACGGCAACCACCTGCCCGCTGATGTTCATCGTCCCGAACCGCGTGAAAGCGATGAAGTTGATGTTGGCGGCGTTGAGTATCAGTTCGATCCCCATCAGCACCATTATTGCGTTCTTCCTGGTGATGACTCCATAAATGCCGAGGGAAAAGAGCACTGCGCTGACGACCAGGAAATGTACGAGTCCGACATGCATTGGCATCGTTATACCCTCCTGGTCTTTTCACGTCGTGCGATTATTACTGCACCGATCAGCGCGACAAGCAGCAGAATTGACGCGAGCTCAAACGGAAGAACGAATGTCGTCATCAACAGCGCACCGATCGGCCGTGCGGTTTCCTCGTAAGGTGCGAGACCCGCGGCAGGCCATTTAGTAGTTGTCAGCACCCCGATCAGCGTTCCCGCAATTATGCCGGCAACCAGCACGGGAGGGAGAAGACGGATAAATCCCTGCTTGACTTCAACCTTCTGTGCGCGTGTGGTAAGCATTATACCGAACACGATCAGCACCAGAACTCCGCCGACATAAAGGAGTATCTGAGTGATCGCGATGAAATCCGCCGAAAGGAGGACATACAGCGCCGCGACGCCGAAGAATGCGAAGAGGAGAGAAAAAGCCGCGTATACGATGTTTCTCGAAAAGACAACGCCGATAGCGCTCCCTATCGTCAATACTGCGAACGCGTAGAAAAGTATATCGTACCAGTCCATTAAGAGATTCTCAATTTTGAATTTTGAATTCGAAATTTATGATCCGGCATTCATATCCATCATCGTTGCTACACATTGCCGGGCTTACCTTCATCCTGTTTGTCCACCTGCGGCTTACCTTCAGAACTTCCTGTCTTTTCAACTTCTTTCTTCTCGGTCGTCTCAGGCGATGAGACGGGTTGTGTAACCGGAGCCGCCTGTGTCGCCGGAGCGGGTTTCGTTGCCGTTTGTACCGGAGCGGAAGGCGGGTTTTGAGCCGTTTGCGCGGCTTTCTGCGCGGCGGCGGCAGCCGCAGCAGCTGCCTTCCTGGCGGCCGCCTCGCGTTCGGCGGCTTTCGCCTGCTCGACCTTTGTAACCACTTCGTCAGGAGAAAGGGTTATGAAACTGTAATTCAAATTGCTCCTGTCGTATTCCGAGAATTCGTAAACATCCGTCATGTAGATGCATTCGGTCGGACACGGCGGAACGCACAGACCGCAGTAGCAGCACTTGGCAAAATCGATATCGAACTTAGTAACCCACAGACGTTTCTTCTGACCCGTCGATGTCATGCCAAGGTCCTCGGTAGGAAGCGACTTCGCCGTCTCTATGGATATGCAATCGACCGGACACGCCATCGCGCACTGGTTGCAGCCGATGCAATCGTCCATGTTTACATATAGCCTGTTGCGCCCGCGTTCCGGGATAGGCATTCTCGCATCGGGGTACTGGATGGTCACGGCCGGCGTGAAAAGGTGTTTCATCGTGATTTTCATCCCGATAAGAATCGTCCAGAAGCCCATCCCGATATTTCTGAAATATCTATATACCGAACTCATCTTATTATCTCGGCAGCGGTTTCT
>JAJYOS010000451.1 GCA_021796055.1 Bacteroidota bacterium | reverse complement strand
CTCAAAGGTCTATGGATCTCAGGGAACAAGGACGACGACATCCGGATTGCGGACAGTCGGTAAGGGCTCGGTTGTTTACTTGTCGGCGGTTGATTTAAGTGGCGGGCAGATCACCGCTGTCATATGGTCGTTGACAAGCAAACCAACCGGATCAACAACAACCATCGACAGCACCAATGTCCCATTCACGACAATGAAAGTGGATACGAACGGACAATACGTCGTGCGGCTGAGCATCACCACCTCCGGTGGAACCTCAACCGTTTCGGATACAGTTACATCGGCTTATTATCAGGGAGTCGGCTTCATGGGCGGTGGAGGAGTCTCGATCCAGTACCCGAAGTGCGGACTCTGTCACCTTCCGACGGTGCAGGATTGGGTGGAGACACCTCACGCCGTTATGTTTCAGAATGCGATCAACGGAACTGATCCCAGGCAGACGCATTACAGTTCGAGATGCATCACATGCCACACCACCGGATATGATCCGAACGCGGTCAACGGCGGGTTTGACGATGTTAAGGCTCAGTCGGGATGGTCTTTCCCGTCGAGCTATGTCGACACAAACTTCACTCATTTGTACAACGTGTCTTCTCAGCTTGCACAACTGGCAACAATCGGATGTGAGAACTGCCACGGGCCGGGAAGCGAGCATAATGGTCAGCTGGGAAGCAATCGGATAAGCATTTCCATGGACGTCAAAGTTTGCGCTCAGTGCCACGACGCGCCAACGCACCATATGGTTGTCAGGCAATACGCCACAAGCAGCCATGGGAAGAACCTCGTTCAGACGGAAGATCCCGGAGTTAACAATGCCTCTTGTGCTAAGTGCCACAACGGCACCGGTTTCTATTTGTCCGCCACTTCTCAGACGATCTCCGGAACTCAGGCGACGATGCCGATAGGTTGCGCGTCGTGCCACGATCCGCATTCCGACCAGAACCCGCACCAGCTTCGAAAGGTCACCGCCGACAGCCTGATAAACGGTTATAAGATAACGAGCGGTGGACTCGGACAGCTATGCATGAATTGTCACAAAGGAAGAAGAAATGCCAACACCTATACGCTGAAGTGGGCCAGTCACTACAGCCCGCATTACGGGACACAGACTGACATGTTCTTCGGACAAAACGCATTTCAATTCGGTGACAATTCGATAACGGGCAATACGACTCATACTCAGCTGGAAGATGCCTGTGTTACATGCCACATGTCCACGGCGGCGGGGAATATGGTCAATCTTCTCGGCGGTCACACATGGAACATGAGCAGCGCGGACAGCTCCGGGAAAAATATCGTCGACAACGTAGCGGTCTGCCAGAGCTGTCACGGCCCAATGAACAGCTTCGATGATGTTCAGGCGGGGGACGATTATGATGGCAACGGCAAGACCGAAGGGGTGCAGACGGAGGTGAAGGGGTTGCTTGCAAAACTCGCGGCCATGTTGCCGAAGGATGCCACCGGCGCAGTTGCCACGGATTCTGCTTCGATTGCGGGAAAGCCTGCTTATTTGAAAGCCGTCTATGATTACAACTTCGTCCTGAATGACGGAAGTTACGGCGTCCACAATGCGAAGTACACGTTTGCGATATTGACCCGCGCACTCGGCACTCTCACAGGTGTCGAGGTTGTCACAAACAGGGTCCCCCGGACTTATGCGCTCGACCAGAATTATCCGAATCCATTTAACCCCACCACAACGATAAACTTCTCCGTACCGAAATCAGGGATCGTGAAGCTGATCATATATAATTCTGTTGGCCAGGAAGTTGCCTCTCTGGCGGACAGCTACTTCGCGCCAGGTACGTACAAAGTAACGTGGGACGGAAAGAACTCTTCCGGTATGATGGTTTCGAGCGGGGTCTACTTCTGCAAGTTAGTGACCAGGGACTTTGCTCAAGTCCGAAAAATGATGTTGATGAAGTAAATCCGGGGTTGTTGCAGGCGGTGCAATCCTACATCGCCTGCAACGGCATGTTAACAGCTCATTGTCTCTCCCTTTGTCACGATACGGCTCTGAATTGGGCGTGGTCTTTCCTTATTTCATGGTCCAAGGAATCTTGATTACTTGCAGAAGTTGTTGGTAATGGTGTCCCAAAATGCCCTCGGACTGGGAGGAGGATGGACCTTTTTTCTTGACGAATACTTCCGGAAGAGTCACAAATGGCTTGTTTCCGGAAATTTCGAAGGGTTTTGGTGGTGGTGATTGGCATTCGAGTTGTAGATACAGATAGGAAATCTATTCAAGGGTTTTCTGTTTCACGCCAAAAGCACTAGAAAAGGAGAATTAGCTATGAGGAAACAAATTTCTACCATGTTTGTGATTGTATTCCTCGCAGCTGGATTGGCTTACTCACAAACAGCAGCACCGAAGGCTGGCATTCAGGTAGTGGGGATGACACCCTATACTTTGACTCAGCAATATGGAGCGGCTGGGAATGCGATGTATGCGACAACGGGCTTGAAGACCGTCGGGGAGAAGACCAGAGTTTTTCTTCAGGCTATCGATTCTACTGGGAATCCAATTCAGTCAGTGGTTTGGTCGGTTGTTGATCCGGTTGGTGGACATGCGGCTATAGACAGCGCATCCGCTCCATTTACGACGATCACAGTCGATACGACTGGCGAGTATACGATTAATCTTCAGATCACGACCGCTGGGGGGACTTCGCAGGCTTCGACCGTGATAACCTCTGCAGATTATGTCGGGGTCGGCTCTATGGGAATAGTGACGAACGACAGCGCGACGGCTACGGTCCCGCAATGCGGCGTCTGTCACCAGGGAGCGTTGACTGGATTAGGTCTCGACCCGACTGCGGATTATTCACACTGGATGAATACTGCGCATGCTTCCTTCTTTAAGGAGAGTCTCAACGGGCACAACCCTGCGGGGAATGCATATGCAGGTTACTGCATCAAGTGCCATACGACCGGATACAACCCAGGCGCGGCGAACGGAAACTTCGCGGCAGTCGCAAACCAAGTCGGCTGGACCTTCCCGGCACCACCTCTCGCCGACTCAAACTTTGCTCACCTTTATCACACCTCCGCTCAGCTTGCGCAACTGGGGACCATCGGCTGCGAAAGCTGCCACGGTCCGGGAAGCGAGCACTGGGGAGACCCCTCAAAGATTTCCGTATCGTTGAACGCTTCAGTGTGTATGCAGTGCCATGACGCACCGCCTCACCATGCGATAGGAAGAGAGTGGACGAGCAGCCCGCACGACAGCGGAATGACTGCTATCCAGGTCGAAGATGCTCCGACTCCGAACTCATCCTCTTGCGCTCAGTGTCACAACGGCGCTGGTTTTGCGGACTATGCAAGCAACGGCCAACTTTCACAATCTTCCTATGCTGGAATTCCCTTGACTTGCACCGGATGTCACAATCCGCACGATGCCACGAATCCTTATCAGTTGAGGAAGGTTTCGGCTGCGCCTCTGGCAAATGGCTTCGTAATCCCGGGCGGCGGAGTAGGTCAGCTCTGCATGAACTGCCACAGATCAAGAACTTCTGTGAACTCTGCGGTTGCGGCAGGGTATAAGAAATATTTCGGGCCTCATAACGGTCCACAGACAGACATGTTCTTTGGACAAGACGGTTACACGTTCGGTGACAGCTCAATCACCGGGCTGACCACGCATACCCAGCTTTCGGACGCATGCGTGACGTGCCACATGTCCACAGATACTCTTGACGCGAATGCTGCAACGACGCTCGGCGGCCACACATGGAAGATGAGCGGCCCGGATGCCCTTGGAGACACTACGGACAACACCACCGTGTGTCAGTCCTGCCACGGCCCGATCACCGATTTCGATCAGATTCCCGCCCCGTATGACTATGCAGGCATCGCGAACGGCGGACCGATCCCGGGTGTCCAGACAGAAGTCGAGGCTCTCCTCGCAAAGCTGGCTGCCGCGCTGCCGGATTCGCTTGTCAGCGGCACGATCAGCACCAGCGGAGCCAAGGCCCTTACGCAGAATCAGCTCGGCGCTTATTGGGATTACCGGCTGGTACTGAAAGACGGCAGCTATGGAGTTCACAACGCGAAATATACTTTCGCTCTTCTGCAAAGAGCCCTTGGCATCGTTACAGGTGTGAAAGTGGTCAGCAACAAGGTCCCCACGACGTACGCCATTGAGCAGAACTATCCGAACCCGTTCAACCCGACGACGACTATTAACTTCTCGGTACCGAAGACGGGAATGGTCAATGTATCTGTTTACAATTCCATCGGACAGCTTGTGAAAGTGCTGGCGAGCGATAATTATGTGCCCGGCACCTATCAGGTAACGTGGGATGCAAGGAACAACGTGGGCGAGCAGGTAGCAAGCGGCGTGTACTTCTACAGAATAAGTGCGAAGAATTTCGATAGAACGATGAAAATGGTGCTCTTGAAGTAATTGCAATTAGGAATACATGCGACGTTGAAAACCCCGCTTCGGCGGGGTTTTTTATGTGTATTTATTCACTGATTAAGGCTTTCAGCGAACCTCTGGTATGCCTCTTTCCCGAACCGATTATTTCACGTGCCGCACCGACTTTCCCCCATGTGTTCCACAATAGTACACCTCTAACGTACCCCTCCCGAAGGTAATAAATCACTCCCTTCTGGAATTCTTCATCCCAGTCTTCAAATGTTTCGAGTCTCGAATCAAGTTCTCCGACTGCCTCATAACCGAGGTCGAAAAGATCGGAATAAAAGAAGGGAAGGTGCCGATAAGGTTCAGACAGTCCGGCCATGTTGTGTCCGGCAGTTACCCCCATGGTGTTCGCATTGTCTTCGTGTTCTACCCGCATGCGCTTGTTGAGCAATTCATTGTGAAAATTAGCGACATCTCCGGCTGCGTAGACATTGGGAGTCGTTGTCCTAAGCATCTCGTCCACTATAATACCGTTGTCCGTTTGAAGTCCGGCGATTCTTGCAAGCACATCATTAGGCGTGATGCCCAGGCCTGCGACGACTGCGTCCGCGGAAATCTGCTCTCCGCCTTCCGTTATTACTGTCACCCCGCCGTCCTTCCTCTCTATTCCTCTTACCGAGTCATCATTAAGTATGTTGACCCCCTTTTCCCTGTAGTATGAAACAAGGAAGGAAGCGAGGCTCTTTGGATACATTCGGGTTCCGACCCCCTCGTCCGGGAATATCATCGTAACACGCTTTCCGTTCATTGCCAGAGCCGCTGCAATTTCAGAGCCGATGAAACCAGCCCCGACCACAACAAATTCGGAGCCGTGCTCGGTTAACGACCGAAGCCTTCTGTAGTCTTCAAGTGTCCTGAAATAGATGACATTCTCTCCGCCAAACGGGAACGTCGTCGGCCTGCCGCCGGTCGCGAGCAGGAGTTTCTCGTAACGATGCGTCTTACCGTCCGGGCTTCTGACGGTATTGTGCGATAAATCCAGGGAGGTGATACGCGTCGACGGGAAGAAGTCGACATTCTTGTATTCGCCGCCTCTCCAGATCGATTCGATGGGATCGCCTTTCCATAGCCCTTTGGAAAGCGGCGGACGGTTATAAGGCGGATCCTTTTCTTCTCCGAATACCGCGATTGAGCCGGAATTGTCAGTCTCTCTAATTCCTTTCAGCGCCGAATCCGCGGTCATTCCTGCACCTACGATTATATATTTGTAATCACTCATTGTATTGCCTCCTGGTGGGTTACGTACCATGTGAAACTAATAATAAACGGAAAACAGATTCATAAGTTCCGGAGGGGACGTCCCGCGACATTGGACTACCATCATTTTATGATGCGGCATTAAATCGCGGTCTTGTGCGGTGCAATCCGATTCACGGCCTCAGTCGATTGCAATTTTCTCGTCGGAATTTTAAACT
>JAJYOS010000450.1 GCA_021796055.1 Bacteroidota bacterium | reverse complement strand
CAGGCTACCTCAGCGTCAACTTGCTTGTAGAATTCCACGCTCATCGCGCATCCCTGCAACACAAGCGCGAGAATCAAGAAGTAATGCGTTCGTGACGCGAGGAAAGGAGCTCTCGGAAAGTTTCTATTTCTCACGGCGCGTCAGAACTTGTATTTATCCTGGGTTACTATCTTCTTTATCTTCTTCTCGCCGATCCAGAGTTTCTGGTTCGTCGCTATGTCTACAAGTTCCATGTTAATTTGATAGTACCTGACGGCCTCTCCCCCTTCTTTGTCTATGATTGAGGAGATGTTGCCGATGAGCATGACATCGGCGCCGGTTTCCTGGCCGGGACCTTTTTGCGTCTCTTCTGAGGCCTCCCTCGCCTGGTCTTTGCGCTCTTCACGGATCTGATCGCGCTCGCGGGAACTCGCCACGAAGTTCACGACTCCGTCGTTCAGCAGGGATCTCTCCAAATCTTTTACAAATGTCGTGACATCGATGTGCTCGTAGCTTCTGTTAGTTATCTTCCCGACAATCACCGTCGGTTTCTTCCCTTTCCCTTGAGTGAAGTTGTCGACCCAGGCTGCCGACGTAAGGTCCCTTACCATGGCTTCGGAGACGAGCCTCGAGTCGGTGTCATTCCAGTCACCGCTAACGTCGGTTACCGTATCGGCGCTGACGCGTGACACTTGTCTCGAAGAGCTGCAACCGAACATTACCACACAAAAGAGCGCTGTCACAATTCCCGGGATGATTTTCGAACAAGTATCAACCGATGAGTGCCACCCAGGGTTTCTCACGATTAGATTCATAACATTCCTCCCTTTATTTCGGTCTGCCGGAAATATATGCTGGTGAGCTGCTTTGTGAACGCCTCCAACCAAGAAGATCCGTGGATGATTCAGCGCGTCCCGTACCGGACAGAACTTCCATTGACATCGTCCTTCTCTGCGGACATAAGGACATAAAACACTCCGTTGGCTTCGTCGCACCATCTGGCGTTCACCTGATAATAATGGATGGCGACAGTGGCTTCTTCGCTTAGGACCTCCTGACCGGAGCCGGCGGCGCTCTTTTCGATCGCCGCCAGCGAATCTCCTCCCGCTTTAGCGAGTCCTATTAATGCCATGCGTTCAGCGGACATCCAAGAACTCATTTCATAAAAGTACCTTGGTGAGACGCCAACTGAATAGTAGCGTGTGGCGTCGCTTGGAGTCTCGCGAACCCAACCGGGCTCATCCTTCGGCATTCGCACGGTCTCTTTCATGAGATCCGGCAATTCGCTCGCGCCGTCCGATGCCAGCGCAATGACAAAGTCGGAGCAGAAGCAAACTGTCACGGCGCTGGCATCTCTCAACGATTTCAGATAAGCCGATGAGTCAATTGAGAGTTTAAATTCTCCGCCCATCCATGAAGTTCCCGCTTCAGTAGTCCAGAATGCCTGCCCGAGCTCGACGACAGTCTCTCGCTGTCTGACTAGATTACCGCGGGCATCGCGCGCAGCCTGCGCCAAAGAGGAATCCTTACTGAGCCACAGCGGAGAATACCCCACGGCACTTAGCTTACATAACAGGGTTCCCTGTTCCAGGAACCATCGGGGATAAGACTGCGGCTGCGCGGATAGTGTCTCGACCAACAGAACCATGAGCATCCCAAGTCCTCGCACGGCGGATCTCCGCGCTCCTACTCCTGCTGAGTTTGCTGCTTCTTGAATTCCTCATACTTCTTGACCTCGTCATCAAGCTCCTTGAAAGTCTGTGAGGCCCTGAAGCGTGTGTATGCCTGCTCGTTCTTCTTCAGTTGGTCCATCAAAGCCTGGTTCGCCGCGCCGACGGGATATTCCACAAGGATGTATGCGCGCCAAAGGCTCCCATCCTTGTTGATCTTCTGATTTTTGACGCGGCTCCCGTTGAGTGTCGTTGACACGACGGTCTTCTCTGCCTGCGTAAACATCTGAAGGAGTTGAGCGTCGTTGCCCGTGCCGGTCTCTTCGGTGAATCGTTTCTGCAATCCCTGTATCCTGAGTTCTACCTGACGCCCTATATCCGCCCTGGCCGCTGATGTGGCTTTATCTACGGCGAGCTGCATATCCTGCGACGTCTGCGTATTCGCGGCGTAGAGATAGTTAGGATCTTGTGGCGGGTTCGAATACCAGTCCGGCAAATCGCCAGTGTCGGCGGTCTGAAGACCTCTAGATCCACCGCATCCTACAATCCCTATCATTAACAGAGCAGTCAAAGCAAATAGGTACCGCATTTCCAGCCTCCATTTCTTAGTAGCGAACGATTACTAGATATCAATATGACGACAGCGCCGACCGAAATGCCGCAACAGAAAGCTTGAAGAAAACGGGAGGTGGAGCCAGCTTCGCGTCGGGGAAACCAGGAGCGATTAAGATACGCCCGGTTGTCACCCGCCGTTCAAGCCGAATAGTCTCCAATTTTCCGGAATGAAGTTATCCCTTGCGCATACCTCGTCAACACTGCCGGAATTAGCCCTATGACAATCGAAAAGTAATGTCCGCCAGTTTCACATGCAAGCTTCACCGGAATTTCCAGCCGCGCGTGAAGAGAGGAAGTGAATCATGCGAAAGTCTTTTCTGAAACCGGAAAGGGACCACGTGTCAAAGAAATCCACGAACTTCGCAACGAGCCTTTCAGCGGTGTGAAGGAGAATATTTGCGCGACTCGAATTTGTCCCGTGACGAGAAAAAGATTAGGTATTGAGGATGCCTCAACTATTTCAGGTCCTTCTTTTGATGGGTTACATACTCAAGGCCGCAGCAGGGACAGAAACGTGAAGTGGGATAGTAAATCGGTTCCAAACAATCCTGGCAGCGCTCTATCATTTTCTTGCCGCACTCACGACAGTAGATTGAATTAATCCTAACCTCTTCATACGTGCCACAAGCAGGACAAACCCTGTAACTTTCTTCATATTTGGCCATAATTCCGATCGACCTTGAGCTGTTTATTTTATTATCCTCGCACTAGCACTCCATGGCTGAAAAAAAATTCAACAAACCAAGAGGGATACGCGAATCTTTCCTAATTCGACCAGCGCTTTTTCTAGAGGCAGCCGTCCGATTATTCGCGCAATTCGGTCAGCATTACGCACTTCGGATTTCGAATCTACCATTATGGCCATATCTCAAGCTGGTGCAACCTCCGCCGTAACAGGTTCGATCCAGGAGCGAAAGCTAATTCCTATTTTTCGTTCCTCGAGAGACGATTTTGTCGCTATCTCTCCTTCCTTAAATTTCCTTTCATTGGCGCGACGCACTCACATGCCCCGATGAGAGCGGCTCATCTGATTAGGACACCTCACAGTCACATAGTCGCCAAGGGCTAAGATGGTGCCGTTTATGTCAGAAAGTTTAAGAACCAACAAAACACAACGTACCTAAAGGATGGAGCCCAAAGGACATCAATAGCGGAAAAGAGGACCTCGTCCGGAGGAGGATAAACTCCGTACCATCCTATTGTTTATGTGGCATGACTTTGATAGTTTCATGCGAAAGACATGAAATGCGGAAGGACCATTCCAGCCTGTTCTGACCGACGACGGTCGCCATCCACCAACTGCCCTCCGCAATTAATCGAAGCGCCATTTAGTTGCTACAACGTTTTATCATTATAAAGAAGACGCAGATGTCCGACGATGTAACCGGGCAGACCGCGACGAACCACCTGAAAGACCAACGCACCGGAGGCAGAGCAACATGAGACTTGCACAACGGTTTTTACTCCTCTTCACTGTCACATCATTTTTCTTCCTGAGCGTGACGGCATCGTCATACGCGCAGGCGCCGAATCCAAGCCCAAAACTTTTCTCGGCTCTCCATTACAGGTTCGTTGGTCCCGGAGGAAATCGCGTGACGGCAGTCGTCGGGGTGCCGGGCAACCTGAACGTTTATTACGCCGGTGCCGCTTCCGGGGGAGTATGGAAATCAACGGACGCGGGCATCCATTGGAAACCAATATTCGACAAAGAGCCCGCGCAATCAATCGGCGACATCGCGATCGCGGCTTCGGATCACAACATTGTGTGGGTCGGAACCGGCGAGCCATTTATCAGGAGCAACGTGTCGATAGGTGACGGTGTTTACAAATCGACGGACGCCGGCGAGACATGGACGCACATGGGGCTCACTAGAACGGGAAGAATATCGCGCGTCGTGATCGACCCAAAGAACCCAGACATTGTGCTCGTCGCGGCGGAAGGCAACTGCTACGGGCCGCAACAACAGAGAGGCATATTCCGCACAACAGACGGAGGTAAAACATGGAAACGCGTCCTATTTGTAAACCCGAACACGGGCGCGTCGGACCTCGCGATGGATCCGGATAATCCGAGGATTCTTCTCGCGGGGACATGGCAGTACGTGATTCATACCTGGGGACAAAACAGCGGCGGGCCGGGAAGCGGCGTGTGGATGTCGCGCGACGAAGGAGCCACATGGGTTAGACTTACAAATGGACTTCCCAGGAGGCCGGTCGGCAAAGTGGCCGTTGGAATCGCGCAGAGCGATCCCAACGTGATGTACGCACTGATAGAGACCGGCGGAAACGGGCGCGGCTCGCTCTGGAGATCAAGTGATGGAGGCGCGAAGTGGTATGTCGTCAGCTATAACCGCATGCTCGCCGAACGTCCCCACTATTATACCCGTCTCATGATCTCCCCCGACGACGCGAACGAAGTATATTTTCCCTCCAACGAGATCTGGTACACACTCGACGGCGGCAGAACGGTCTATCAGACTTACTGGGCTGGAGACAACCACACGATGTGGGCCGACCCGACGAACGCGAACCGCATGATGATCGGTAGCGATATCGGACTGTTCATTTCAACTACCCACGGCAAGACATGGCACCACATCGTACTCCCTATCGGACAGATGTACCATGTCGCGGTCGACAACCGGGTACCGTATTACCTTTACGGGAACATGCAGGATGACGAGTCTGTTCGAGGGCCGAGCAACACGAGGACGTACGGCGGAATTCCGTCGAGCGACTGGAGCACGACAGCAGGCTGCGAATCAGGGTTCTCTTATCCAGACCCCGTTAACGATAATATCGTCTGGGGAAACTGCTACGCCGGTGAGGTCGACAGGTTCAATCTCAAGACGGGTCAGACGCGTTCGGTTAGTCCGTGGCCGAGCAAATCACTAGATTCACCGGCAGGCGTGCTGAAGTACAGATGGAACTGGACAATGCCCCTCGTCATCGACCCGCTGCATCATAACACCGTCTACGTCGGGAGCCAGTATGTCCACCGGACGACGGACGCCGGACAAAGCTGGCAAATCATCAGCCCTGACCTCACGCTGGACGACCACAGCCACATGGGCAGTTCGGGCGGGCTTACTCCTGACAACCTCGGCGTCGAGTATTGGGGAACACTCACGGCGTTGACCGTATCGCCAATCAAGGAAGGAGTCATCTGGACGGGATCGAACGACGGCCTGGTCCATGTTACCACGGACGGCGGGAAGAACTGGATAAATGTAACTCATAACATTCCCGATCTTCCGAGATACGGAACGGTAAGCCATATCGAAGCATCCACTTTTAATGCGGGCACTGCCTACATCAACTTCAACTTCCACCAAATGGATAACCGCGATCCATACATCTATATGACGACGGATTTCGGCAAGACGTGGAAATTCATCAGCGGAGACATTCCGAAGAGCGTCTTTAGCTACGTGCATGTAGTGATAGAAGATCCCTTCCGGCAGGGGATGCTGTTCGCAGGAACCGAAAACGCCATCCATGATACTGGCGCGTGCGGAAGGTTTGTGTTTATCGGGATCCAGTGCGTCCCGTAATCGTATGACATGTAAATGGCGTTTTCGGT
>JAJYOS010000449.1 GCA_021796055.1 Bacteroidota bacterium | reverse complement strand
CATATTACCAAACCCGAGGGAGAAATCTTTGTTTCATTTCAATGCTTTCTGCAATTCGTCGCGAAGGGCAAGAGCGCCCGGGAAATTCGGCTGCAAAAAAAGCGCCTTCTTAATTGTCTCCAGCGCCTTCGGGTAATTTTTCTCATCCACATAGACGCCGGCCAAGTTATACCAGACCTGGGCGTCATCGCTATCGTACTTCAAGCTCTCGCTAAGGTGCTTCTTCGCGGAGGGGACACGGTTCTGAGAAAGGTCGATGATGCCAAGCCACTTTTCGGAAAAGGCCGTGGGCTGAACCTTATTCCTCCCGGCAAGATAGTAATAAGCTTTGCTGTAGTCCATGGCATGCAAAAGCACAGTCGCCGCATAGTCGTAATAATCGATGGACATCGGATACTGGCTCACCAACACCCTCATCACCCGGTCGAATTGCGTGTAATCGTCCCTCAACGCGTAATACTCTGCAGCATCTTTATGCACAACCACCCAGTCAGTTCCACCACTGACCAAATCATAAGCAAGCGTATCGATGAAATTCCTTGGGGCGAGCAATTTATAAATCGGGATCACATCCTGCTGCTTGATGTACGGCCAATCGTTCTTCAGGACCCTGATCCTGTATTCACCGATCACACTGTCTATTCTGGCAAAAGGGAAGTCGGATACAGTTATGCTGTCTTGTTGCCTGTCGGTGAGATCGCGGGGCTTCGTTTTCGGGAGGGTTCCGGTTCTTTCCATCTCGTCATAATAGAGACGGCCGATGAGTTGATACCCATGGAGAGTCGGGTGAAGGTGGTCAGTCATCAGGTTATCACCCACGATATGATCCGGGCTGAACGCGTCGAAGGCCGAATCGATGTTCACAACCGGATAGTGAAACTCTTTGCCCAGTGCAAATATCTCTTCGTTCAAATCGGTAGGAGCGCGAAACCTGAGGGCGTCCAAATCTTTCGCCCATCTGAATAGCGAATCGGCAGCCCGATAGTCCTTCTCCGCCAGATCGGCTTCCGCTTGGCGATACACCGTATCTGCAGGAGGAAATTTGTTTTGGGTGATCGACACGAATGGAGGCTGATCCTTCAAGTTACATGCAAGCGTCCCCAGTATGACAGGCACATTTTGTTTCCTAGCCATTTCGAGAATGTCCGTCATGTTTCCTCTGAACTGATCAAGACCCTCCTCGTAGACTTTCGAACCGAGCCCGATATATTGGTTGCGCGCCATGCGTGCCATCAGAGTTCCGGTTGGAGCCTTTTTCGTTTCAAACAGTCCGGTGACCCTCTGCATCACATTTCGAAGGAGCTGGAAGGTCCTGAATTGCTCCAGATAAATGACGAGGTTGACCAGGGCTCTTGAAGTGCCGAAAGATTCCATCGAACCTACGCCCAGGGCGCCGTAGTATTCGTTGTTCCCTGCATAAACGAGTATCAGATTTGGTTTCTCTTTGAGAATGCCCGGCATGAAGTCGCGCATCGCGTAGCTGTTAATAGCAGTCATAGCACAGTTCACGACTTCGATCTTCGAATCGGGAAATTCAAGGGTGAGACGTTGCTGAAGATATCTTGAGAACGAGCCGTTGGGCAGAAACGGGTATCCGGCGGCGGCGCTCTCACCCAGCACGAAGATTCTGAAGGAGTTGGGTTTCTTCACAACGTCGAAGATATCCACATCGGAACGCGGAACGTCCGGCATATTATAAAAATACTTATGGGCAATTTGAGTATTGAGTATGTACTTGCCTTTCAGTGGGCTGACCCATTGCGTGTAGTCGTAGCCATAGTGAAATATCCTCAGCGCCAGCTCAAGGAGCACGAAGAAGATTACTGGAATGAGGACGGTGACAAGATAGAAAATTTTCCTGACCGGTTTCGGCTTGCTGACTTTCAAGGACTTTTCGATTGTTCCCTTCGGCGGCTTGATTTCTTTCGCCATGACTTCGCGAGTAAGCTTCTCCTGTTCTTTACGGTACGCTTTCTAAGTTCCCGGGCACTGGCGACAGCGCCTCGTTCCCGTATACTCAATCCCGGCCGCGACCAGCCTTTTATCGGAACCCACCAGCAACAAAGCGGGTCGCGGCCAACGACTCTACTACTTCAACAGCAGCATCTTCTTCACGCTGGTGAAGCTTCCGGCCTGCAACCGGTAGAAATAGACTCCCGTCGCCACATGAATTCCCGCATTGTTGCCTCCATTCCACATGGCGGAGTACTGACCCGGCTGGAGCACACCGTCGACCAGAGTCGCGATTTTCTGGCCGAGGATGTCGTAAATTTCCAGGGTCACTCTCTCCTGTCTCGGAATCTGGTACTGTATCGTTGTCGTCGGATTGAACGGATTAGGATAGTTTTGCGACAACTGATATGAGAGCGGGCGCGCTGGTTTTTCTCTTATTGCGGTAAGAGGTGAATTCGCCAGCTCGATGATTTTAGATTGGTAAGGCGCAAGGTTGACAGTGAGAGAGCCGAGGCTCTGCGGGGTAACAAACTGGGTTGTTGTGTCGAGAACGTCGTTCGCATACCACGGCTTCGTCGGGTCAAGGTGCAGTGTATCCACCGGAATAGTGAGAACGGTATTCACCACGTTGCTGTACATATTGTTCACGACTATTACCCTGCTGCTACCTGACATCCTAAGATAAGCATAAATCGAGTCTCCGGCTAAGCTCTGTAGCCTCATGAATGAGCCTTGTTGTAACGCAGGATTGCTGTCGCGAATGTGGATTAAGTTCGTATAGAACGGATTCAGGTTATTCGGATCGCTCCAATCTATGATGTCTCGCTGAGCCGTTTCCCCGACTTCCTGGCCGGAATAGATCAACGGTGTTCCCGGGAGGGTATAGAGGAAAGCCGCTGCCATTTTGGTCTGCGGGACGCTAAAGAGATCGATAAACCTGGTTTCATCGTGATTCTCCAGAAATCTGAACGGCCGGACGTAGGATGGGTAGCTGGGAAGCCTGTACCAGTTTATCAGGCTGTCCAACTCCGAAACGGTGGAAACATGGCTCATCGTCGATTGCAGGAGCGAGTACAGTGACCAATCATATCCACTATCGAATTTCTTGTCGAAGTATTGGAGTCCGGTCGCATCGCACTCACCCAGCAAATAGATATCCGGTTTGATCGCCTTTAGTTCCGCCCGCATGCTTTGTAGAAAAGCAGGTCCAGATGGTCGCGTATCGTTGATTCCCCAGGCAACGTCGAACCTGTAACCGTCTATGTCGAAATTTTCCACCCAGTACTTCAGCATCCTCAGAAGATACTGTCTCACCCAAGGGGCCTCGTAATTTATGTTGGGGAGATCCCACCAGGAAAAGAGAAAATTGTAAGTGCCGTTCGAATTCCATTCGTAGAAATCATGATATGGGGAATAGCTTCCATACTTGAAAGCATCCTGCATAAAGGGATGTACGGCGGAAGTATGGTTGATCACCATATCGAGAATTACCTTGATCCCTTCCTGGTGCGCAGCGTTTACAAGATTCTTCAGGTCGGTCTTCGTTCCATAGTCGGGATTCACACCATAATAGTCGGTAACGTTGTAACCGTGAGGCGACGCCGCCGGATAGATCGGCATCAGCCAGATGCAGTTTACTCCGAGCTGTTTGAGTTCGGGCAAACGACCGGTGACAGCCTTAAGCTTGCCGGTGAGACTCAGCGATCTGACGTATATCTCGTAGACCACCGCCGTATCGACCCAGCCAGGATGCCAGGTGGTCAAATCTACGGTGTGTGCCTGACCCGAATCGACGACGACAATCCCGCGCGCCCACGACGTATCTTTGCTCGTGGCGGCGGTCACGTTGAAATAGTATTCACCGTTCGCTACCGGTGAAGTGTAAGATGCCGTTGCGGTATTCGCGCCCGTGAGGTTTACCTGAGCAGGATTGGACGGATCCGGCGTCCAGGAGAACGTTACCGGAAGGCCGTCCGGATTGGTCGAAGAGCTCGCATCCATCGTCACGACGTTGCTGCTGATTGAATATTTGATTATGATATCCGTCGAGTGATCGGCGTGGTAATCGAAATAGACTCCCTTGCTCGTAGTGGTGACGGAGGATTTCGTCACGGAGACGGTGATCATATTGTTTCCGTCGGTCAGGGGCAAGAGCGCGGAAAGCAAACCAGAAGCTACGTTGACTGTGGTGTCGTGTACCGCGCCGTTGTTTGTAACCTGCACAGTTGCGCTTGTGATGGAGGAATCACTCACCGTGGCATACACCCTGACGGTATCTTCATACCAGTCGCCACCGCCCGTCAGCAATTTTACCAGCGGCCTGTTGGCTAGAGCCGAGCTGATCTGAGCAGGTGTAATCGCGGCTACTCCGCGCCCTTCAGTGCCGATCACAGCCAGATGCGGCGCACCGATGTTGAAACCGCCAATGTAGTCGGACAGGAGCCTGTGCTGAATGTCGACATTGCCCATGAAGGCAAGATCATAAACGTAAGGGTTGTCCTGCTGAGGCGCCACGCTGATCGCTCCGCTCGTATTTCCGAAGAAAGTGTACCCGGCGAAATACCACTTCCCCGCAAACGAGCCGAGAACACTTTCCAGGTCGGAAAGCGCGACAGCGAAACGAAACTGGGACGTGGACTCAGCGTTGCTATTGACAGATATCGCGGCTCCTTTCGTCAAGGGCGACCTGGCGACGTACAATACGTTATCCATCGTATCGAGTTTTGTGGAAGTCGGGGCAGCGATGATCATATAGACGCCCTTATTATTCCATTCAGGGACCCGCATGTCGACGGCGGGAAGCGCGTTGACGAAATCTCCCTGCTTGAGTGAGTTCGTGATCTCGAGTGCAAATCGCGTGTAGTCGTCAACAGCGGCCATGTCGACCGTAAACTCCAGTGAATCGTTCGTGGCGTTCGTTGTGAGATGGATGTCCTGCAAGTCTCCCGCATGAGGAGTTACTCCCTGCGGATAGACATATCCGCCTGCACCGTCGTCGTCGTTTTGTCCGTCGACATAATAGTAACCAGTGTTTGGCTGGTAGACGCCGAAAGTCAGGTAACGATCGGTTGCATGGTTTCCGTCGAGGTCAGCGCCTGTGAAGCGCACGACGTGCCTCCCGACGGCTGGGGTCGCGACGACGGCATTTATGGCAAACCCATTCGTTAGTGAGTCCACGGTACGCGGTATCTCACTCCCGTCATAATACACATGGATGCTATTTGTGTCTATAACTGTACCACTATCATTTTCAGTGATGACCGCGCCGATATTCACTGAACTTACCGGCGACCAGAAAATCCGACCCTGGACAGGCTGGGTTGCTTCGAGAAGCGGATCCGGATTAATTGTCTTCACGACATACGGAGCGTAGTCAGGGCCGAGATTGGGGTTGTCAGGATCGGCCAGGTAGGCTGTGGCAGCGCTTGCGCCCTTCAGTATATATTGATAATCGGAGATTTGCTTCCCGACCGGGAGCATCTCGTTTATCCTGAAAATTCCATCCGAGTCTGGGCCGGTAAGCGGGTCCGCACCAAAAAAGTTGAACGGCCCCTGGATAGATACCGCACTTATGCTGTCCCCGAGAAATTTCAGATTTGGACTGTAGGGATCGAAGACAAAAGTGTAAGGTGCGTTCGTGATTGCATTGGACACCGTGAATGTCGAAGAATCGGCCCCGACTTTGCCAATTCCATTGGCCGCGCTCAGTTTTATGGAGTATGTCCCGGGAAGCATGGGGGTCGTAACAGGATATGAGAAGACACCCGTGGTGGAGTCAAAGTAGGAGGAGCTATTGGGCACAAGCGTGCCGCCGATCGTCAGCTGGATACTTGATACGACAAGTTTGGTCGCACTCTCCGCCGAGATTCTGGCGGTCACCACGGGAGTCTTGTTATTG
>JAJYOS010000448.1 GCA_021796055.1 Bacteroidota bacterium | reverse complement strand
AGTTCAATGAGAGGGAATCCCGAACGATTCCGGCCAGAGCTATGTGCTTACGGTCGATCAAATGACGACCCCCGTTACTGCCCGGGAAACGATCAAAAAAAAGAAGTGGCCCCGCACGTACGATAAGGCTGCCCGAACGACACGGGTGCTGCCTGATGAGCTCCGGTTATCTCATCAACTGGTGGATTGGATGTGACCGATTATCTGGCTTCTTATTACGATCTCGAATCTCCTGAGATCGCTTCGGCTACCGATGAGCTTTCCTTATGGGCCGCCCCGTTCGGATTACGGCTCCTCGACACGGTGCGATACAAGCAATCGATGAAAGCACTGGATATCGGATTCGGTTCGGGATTCCCTCTCATTGAACTTTCTATGCGCCTCGGTAAAAGTTCGGAAGTTTACGGAATAGACTTGTGGAAGGCGGGCGTCGCCCGCGCAGAAATGAAGCTGAGAAAGTACGGTCTCACCAATGTCCACATTGTCGAAGGGATGGCCGAGAACCTGCCGTTTGCCGACAACTTCTTCGACCTGATAGTGTCAAACAACGGGCTCAACAACGTCGCTGACATAACAAAGACACTCAGTGAGGTTAGCCGCGTCGCGAAGACCGGGACACAATTCGTTTTCACATTCAACACCGACCGGACTTTCCCGGAATTCTACAGCGCTTACAGGGAGACACTTTATGAGCTTGGGATTCCCGAATTCAACAAACGGCTGCATGAACATATTTTCGAGAAGAGAAAGCCGGTCATATTTTTGGACCGCCTCGTTCGCCAATCCGGCTTCAGCGTGAATACAGTTCGCGATGACATGTTCTATTTGCGCTATGCCGACGGGACCGCCATGCTGAACCATTTCTTCATCAAGCTCGCCTTCCTGGAAAGCTGGAGGAACATAGTGCCGCCGGCACACCGGGAGAGATTGTTTCGCAGGATCGAAGAGCGGCTGAACGATAAGTCGAAGGAATTGGGGGGGCTCAAAATGGAAGTTCCGTTCGTTGTCTTCGATTGCGAAAAGCGCTGAGTGGCGCGAACGAAGGCTCGCATGATCGGCGGGGCTGTAAATGCAAGTGCCCGATCAGGACGATTTCGTATCACCCGGCACCGGCTCGACCGCAACTTCAGCCTTCTGGAATGCCTTCCTCCTTTTCAGATACAGTAATCCACTTCCCACGCCGACAAGACACAGCAGCCCTTCCACAAGAATCATTCTGGCGGTGCCGATCCAGTCCGCCACGAATCCCGTGAAGAGCGCCCCGATGGGGGTGCTTCCCGCAAAGATGACGACGTAGAGTCCCATTATCCTTCCTCTGAGGCGCATCGGGCTGTTCATTTGAAGCGAGGTATTGGTCGTCGCGATATATGAGATGCTCGCCATTCCAAGCGCGACGAGGAGGAGCACCGTAAGCAAATAATGTCTCGAGAATGAAATCCCGATATCCACAACCGCAAAAACAACCGCGAACGTATATATGAATTTTCTCGTCGGCTTCTGGCGCCCGGCAACAAAGAATGCCCCCATCATTGATCCGATACCGAGGGCAGCCGTCACCACGCCGAACATTTGCGGGCCGCCTTTCAGCACGAACTTGACGAGCAGAGGAAGGATCGTATTGAAATTGTACCCAAAAGTCCCGACAAAGATAAGCACAATCAAAATCGATGCAATCGCAGGCTCATTGACCGCGAAAGATATTCCCTCTCTCAGCCCTTCCTTCATAGAAGATTGCACTTTCGTGATGAATGTTCTCAGGTCTGCCCTTCTCATCATGA
The DNA here is from genome assembly GCA_021796055.1 of Bacteroidota bacterium. The sequence goes on along the minus strand of JAJYOS010000448.1, from coordinate 4,082 downwards.
GCAACGCGACAATTATAGCGACGAAGCTCAGGGCGTTCAGCAGGAAACTCGGTGCCACGCCGAGTTCAGCGATTGTGATTCCCGCAGCGGCGGGGCCGACCGTCCTCGCGGCATTGAAGAGAAGTGAATTCAATGCGATCGCGTTTCCGACGTCCTCGTCAGGCACCATCTCGGCCACGAACGCCTGGCGCCCGGGCTGATCGAACGCATTGACGAGGCCTATAAGAAGCGAAAGGACATAAATTTCCCAGAGCGTAATAACCTTTGTCGCGACCAGTATCCACAGCAGGAAAGCCTGCACAGCGGACACGCTTTGTGTCGCCAGGATGATATTAAGTTTCGGCCATCTGTCAATAAAGACACCCGCAAAAAGTGAGAGAATCAATATCGGAAGGAATTGCAGCGCCGTCGCGGTGCCGAGCGCGACAGGAGAGCCGGTCATCGTGATTACCAGCCACGCCAGCGCCACGTTCTGCATCCACGTGCCGGTGACCGAAATCAGCTGCGCAATCCAGTACAGGCGATAGTTGTAATACCTGAGCGATCGGAAATTTCTGTCGAGGATCGTCTTCAGCCGAAGTAACGCTTCATTCCGAAAATTCAAAGTAAGTCCCAAATTTCAAAACAGTCCAGTAAATAATAACTTTGTCTCAGAATGTGCGAAGCAACTGCAGGAGTGTAATAAGAAAGCCCGGCACCGGATGATAGTTCAGTCAACGGATCAACAATTCAGAGCCACAAATGTATCAATTTTGCCGTTTGCGGGCCGACAGCTCTCTCATATCTGACGAATGCCCGGGATAGACTTTTGCGTTCGGGTCGATGAAATTCTTGGCGAAATTCACGGCAGTTGCCACTTCACCGAAGCCGGTACTTATTAGTTTAAGTTTGCCGGGATGACTCGCAACGTCTCCCGCGGCAAATATGCCCTTAATATTGGTCTCCATCCGGTAATTTACTTTAATGCCTCCCTTATCCAGATCCAGCCCCCACTCCTTTATCGGGCCGAGGTCGGCATGAAAACCGATGTTGAGCAACACGCAGTCGACATCGAGCGTTGTCTCCTCAAGACTCCTGTTATCGAAAACCACAGCCTCCTCAGGCCGGCCGTTACCGCGCACCGACTTCAACTCGTGGAAAGTCATGACCCTGACGGAGGAATTCATCAATTCCCTCACGTTTTCTTCATGGGCCCGAAACTGATCCCTGCGATGAATCAGCGTGATACTCCGCGCAATGTCGAGAAGATTAAGAGACCAATCCACCGCCGAGTCTCCTCCGCCGACTATGAGAATCGACTTGTCATGGAAGATCTTCTTTTCTTTGACGAAATAGTAGACACCATTTCCCTCAAATTCACGGACGCCGGGCGCGTCAAGTCTCTTCGGTTTGAAAGCACCGATGCCGGCAGTCAACACCAGCGTCTTCGTAAGATGGACAGAGCCTTTGTCTGTACAAATCTCGAAGCTTCTCGTACCGGTTTCATCGTGGATTTTCACGGAAGTGACCTTCTCAGCGAGACAGACTGTGGGTTCAAATGTCATCGCCTGCCCGATCAGGCTTTTTGCGAGATCCTTCGCGAGTATTTTCTGGAAACCGCCCACGTCGTATACCCATTTCTCAGGATAAAGCGTGACGAGTTGTCCGCCGAGCTCAGGTAGTGAGTCGAGAATTTTCGTCTTCATGCCCCGCATCCCCGCATAGAAAGCGCCGTAGAGACCTGCCGGGCCGCTACCGATGATGGTTATGTCGAACAATTCGGCAGACATGAGCAGCTCATTTGGGGTTTGTGGGCCGGAGATCTATTTCGCTCATCATTGCAGTGACAGGAAGACTCGCCGCCAACACTGCGGCATCAGCGACATCCTGCGGCTTCAGCATCTTGTCCGCATTCGGCCTGTGGCCGGAGCCGAAATCCGTATCAACCGACCCGGGGCATATCGTGACCACCCTGACATTGTATTTCCGGACCTCCAGCATCAGGCTCTTTGCGAAACCGAGCATCGCCCACTTTGTCGCGGCGTAGGCAGCTCCGTTCTCCACAGCATTCTTCCCGGCCAGAGACGCGATATTGATGATCACTCCGCCGTTCTGCTCGATCATATACGGAAGAACTCCGCGTGTCGCGATGAAAGTACCGCGCATGTTGACGTTGAAAAGCGAATCGAACTCGTCGGTCTTCATTTCTACAACCGGTTTGAAGATTCCGAACCCGGCATTGTTGACAAGTATGTCGATTCTTCCGAACGCGTCGTGCGCAGTTCTCACAGATCTAACCACGTCAGATTCCATTGCCATATCCCCTGCGACTGAGAATACCTCAGCCCCCTTTGCCTTCAGCTCGTCCTTCAAAGCATCGAGCCGAGAGGCGTCACGTGCGAAGAGAACCAGTTTGGCGCCTTCGGCGGCAAAACGGGTCGCGATGGCTTTGCCTATGCCCCGGCTGCCTCCGGTTATGACGGCAACTTTGCCCTGAAGTCTCAATCCGTCAGCTCCCGTGCCGTATCAGGTTCAGGAATTCTTCCCTGGTCTTCACATCTTCATGAAACTCGCCGAGCATTGCGCTGGTGGTAGCGACGGTATTCTGTTTCTCCACGCCGCGCATCATCATGCAGAGGTGCTGGCCTTCGACTACAACGCCGACTCCGTACGGTTCAAGATAGGTGTAAAGTGTCTCCGCGATTTGCTCCGTCATCCGTTCCTGCACCTGCAATCGTCGTGCAAACACTTCGACTATCCGCGGCATCTTGCTCAACCCGACGATCTTTCCGTTCGGGATGTACGCAATATGAACTTTGCCGAAGAAAGGAAGAAGGTGATGTTCGCACAGGCTGTAAAAATCGATGTCTTTAACGATGACGATCTGGTTATATTTTTCCTTGAACACGGCGTTGTTCATCACCGTTTCAACATCCTGCTTATAACCTTTAGTCAGAAATTCATAGGCTCTTGCCACACGATAAGGAGTCTTGAGCAGGCCTTCTCTCTCCGGGTCTTCCCCGAGCTTTGCGAGGAACTCCCGCACAAGATCCTCCAGCTCCATTTCAACCTTCACTTCACTCATTGAATTCTCCTGTTCCGATACTAAGATAGCAGATCAGAGTTCGGCAATCACTTCTTCGTAGTGGCCGTCGACTTTTACTTTTGGAAAGACCTTCTTGATTTTGCCGTTTTCATCTATGACAAACGTGGTTCTTTCAACGCCCATGTATTTTCTTCCGTACAGAGACTTTTCCTTCCATACGTGATATGCGTTGACAACCTTCTTGTCCTCGTCGCTCAACAACGGGAAATTCAAATGGAACTTCTCCTTGAATTTCTTGTGTGACTCGACCGAGTCGGGGCTGACGCCAAGTACAATTGCGCCTTTCTTTTGAATTTCCTTGAACCCATCCCTGAACGAGCATGCCTCCTTGGTGCAGCCGGGCGTATCGTCCTTCGGATAGAAATAGAGGACTACTTTCCTGCCTTGAAGAGCCGACAGCTTCACGGCTGCGCCGCTGTCGTCGATCAGGTTGAAATCCGGCGCTTTCTTTCCATCGGTCAGAGAGCCGCCTCCGGATTCTGCGTTCGATTTTGAAGTCTTAGCCATTTCCCTCCTCCTTAAAATTGATTCTGCATGTACACAATAGTGTTTTGCTCAATAAACAAAAAAGAGGCCCGCCCCTCTAAGCGCGAGCCGTTCTCAATGCCGAAGTGCAATTGTAATTACTTGATGGACTCGACCGCTTTCAGTACTTCACCGTAGTTCGGTTCCACGCCGGGATTGTCGGAAACCCATTTGTATGCGACGACGCCGGCTTTGTCGATGACAAAGACCGCTCGCTTCGCGGCAGTGTAGCCGTTCAATCCTATGAAGTTTTCGTGGTAAGCATCATACGCCTTGACCGCCTGGCGGTTGAAATCCGACAGGATTGGAAAGGTCAGCCTGTTCTGGTCGGCAAACGCTTTGTTAGAAAAAGGCGGGTCGACGCTGATTCCTATCACCTGCGCATTCACGTCGTTGAACTTGCTGAGGGAGTCGCGGAAATTGCACAGTTCCTTCGTGCAAACGCCCGTGAAAGCCCCGGGATAGAAAGCGA
>JAJYOS010000447.1 GCA_021796055.1 Bacteroidota bacterium | reverse complement strand
GATTCCTATCCGTGCGAAAAGCTGGTTCACCTGGACAGGAAATACCGTGAAAGGTACGGGATGAGCATGATCGCTAATCTCGAGGAGATAAGATCGCTGGGTTTGGCTGAGTTCATAGCTTCGCAGGCCGATAAGTATAAGTGCCCGCGGTGTGGAGGGCTCATCTCCGTGCACAATAAGAAGTGCTTCAAGTGCGATAAGGTCGTCAGCTGGAAGGAGTAGACGGGTTCGGCGCGGCGTCGGGGCCTCCCGGACTTTTCTGATAGGTGTGGTTTATCGGGTTGATGATCGAGTTGTGTCGTGTCTCCCTCAGAATTCGCGATCACTTTACGTAACCCGGGCATTGAATGAGGCGTAGTCTCAGGAGCCAAGCTTCAAGGCTGCAGTCAAGCGAATTATCAGGGCATGCAAATCATGTGTCGCGCGTCCGTCCGGCAATTTGCTGTACTCCCCATTGTGAGAATGGAAATGAAGTCTTGAAATAAATGGGAGGGTTGGTCCGCCGGATGAAGAGGCCGATCGCGCAGCGGCGACCGGGCCGGCGAATGTCAGGAAACAGCAAGGAGAGTTATGTTAAAGACACTGTCCGTGATCGGCAAAGTTCCGTTGATGACGAGGGTTCTCATTGCAAATCCTCACCTGCTATTTGTGAAACCGTCGATCAACGCGTTCATGTGTGCCTACATGAGCAAGTTCCGCGTCCACATGGTCGGCAAGAACCTGATCGTTCACTCGCACCTTCCTCCTTTGAACAGCAGGGCTTACTCCCGTTTTGTAGACCGGCATTTGATTGCCATGACACCGGGCCCTTCGCATGCGCAGATTGGTGTGACAAATCTATGTCCCCAGAATTGTGATTACTGCTACAACAAGAACAGGCAGGGCAGGGTCATGGACACTGAGGCGATCATCCGTGTCGCGCGGGATTTGAGAGATATGGGCGTTGTATGGCTCGGCCTTACGGGGGGTGAGCCTCTTCTCAACAAGGATCTGGTAAGGATCGTACAGAGCGTGTCCGAAGACTGCGCCGTGAAACTCTTCACGACGGGTTGCACTCTCACGCCGAGGCTGGCAGTCGACCTGAAGAGCGCCGGGCTGTTTTCGGTTTCCGTCAGCCTCGATCATTGGGACGCCCAGGTACATGACGCCCGCAGGAAATACAATGGCGCCTTCAAGGAGGCTCTGAAGGCTATCGACACTTTCAGGAATCTCGGCGGCATGGACGTCGGAGTCTCGGCGGTCCTTACACCCGACATGATCCGGAGGGACCAGGCTGAAGAGTTTCTCCTCTTTCTCAAGGGACTCGGCATACACGAGGCGTGGCTGAGCGAAGTCAAACCGACTACGGAGGCTTTTTGGGATGACAGGTTGGTAATTACCGAGGAAGATCGGCTGAAGATGGTACGGCTGCAGGATCGATGGAATTCTGATGGAGGTATGACTGTAAACTACCTCGGACATTTCGAGGGAAAGGAATGCTTCGGCTGTAACGCAGGAAACAAGATGGTATATGTGGACGCATTCGGCGAAGTGAGCCCCTGTGTCTTTGCGCCGATGAGTTTCGGCAACCTCCATGACCGGGATGTATCTTCGATCTTCTCGGAGATGAGGGGATTTTTCCCGTCCGACTCGAAATGTTTCGTCAACAAGAACTACAGGGTTTTTCAGAAATACGCCGATGGAAGAAAAGTGTTTGAAAGGGCGGGCTCTCTAAGCATCATGAACGAAGTGGATTTTGGAGAGAGGTCGGCGTTTTTCAAGAAGTATTACGGCACCCGAATGCACCGTAACGGGAATGGGGTAAAAACTATTCCCGGAAGAATCGGAGAGCAGGCATGAAATTCTACAGAGCTATAAGCCTGTCTCTGTCCGCCATCTTCGCGCTCGTCGGTATCCTATTCGTTGCGGCTCCTGACGCGGTCATCGGTTTCTTCAACTCTTTGTCTTCTCCCCTGGGGATGGCGCAATCACCGCCGGCCGGCTTCAACTTCTACCTCGTTCTAGCCGGCGGGTACATGTACGTCGTTGCCGTACTGGCTTTCATGATGTACCGTTTCCCGGAGAATATTTATTTCCCGCTTCTGCTCGCGCACGCAAAATTGGCGTCGTCCCTTCTATCACTCGGGATGTTCCTCTTTCAGTCCGGTTGCCTTATATATGCCACGAATTTCATCGTGGATGGGCTCATTGGCTCTCTGGCTACATCCTTCTACATGAAAATGAGGAGGACTCGAAATTGGGCATCCTCCTGAGCCTTGCCGAAATCTATATTCCGGGATTCATAAGAAGGAGAGAACTTGAAAGGCTGTTTGCCGCCACGGCAGATGGGTTCGGGACCAGCATGCCTTCAACAGGCGGGCTCGATTTCCACGAGTGCCTGCGGACATACGCTCTGTTCACTAAAGAGAAAGCGGAGGAGGCAATCCAGAAGAGGAACGAGAGCGAAGTCAAGCACGGGTTATATCAGAATGCCTATCACCTTGGACAGGGATTGAGAGGAGAGTTGGGCGTGAGCAGTGCACGTGATGCGATGCGGCTTGCCCGGCTCGTCTACAATATAGTTGAGATCGACTTCAAGGGAAGCGAGCAAGGCGAGGTTGTAATCAACCGCTGCTTCTTCAGCTCGTTCTACTCTCCGAAAGTTTGTGGAATCATATCGTCGATCGACGCGGGCATGCTGTCAGGACTCACCGGCGGAGGAAGATTGAATTTCCAGCAAAGATTGACCGAAGGCGCGGGTTGCTGCCTCGCAAGGTTGTCGTTTGGAGTCAAGTCGTCATGAAGAGGGCAATCGTCGTGGGGAGCGGCGCCGGCGGGGCCACAGTGGCGAAGGAACTGCAGGGAAAGTTTGACGTGACAATTCTCGAGGAGGGGACCTCCTTCCGCCCGTTCACGTTCGACCTTTCGTTTATCGGACGGATGAAAAAAGCGGGATTGCTTTTCGATGAAAGGCTGATCCGTATCCTATACCCGGCGATGAAGATAAGAAAGTCCGGCGGGAATATGGTGATGGTGAATGGGGTTGGAACCGGCGGCACAACGACAATATGCACCGGGAATGCTCTCCGCCAGGACCAGGATCTAAAGGCCATCGGAATAAACCTCGACGAGGAATTCGAAGAACTCTCTCGCCAGGTCCCACTTTCAGACGACCATCAGAAACACTGGCACGAGCATACACGACAGGTATTCCTCCTTTGCGTTGAAATGGGACTTTCGCCCGCGGTCACAACGAAGATGGCATACCGTGAACGTTGCGCGGCTTGCGGCAGGTGTATTTTCGGATGCCTGCGAGGTGCGAAGTGGGACACTCGTAAGTTCATAGAGCTTGCAGTCGACGGAGGGGCCGAGCTGGTTTCGGGCTGCAAGGTTAAGAAGGTCGTAGTCCGTGATGGGTATGCCGTTGGCGTGGAGGTGTCTAAAGGCAAAGAAAGCGGATTTCGTGCGGCGGACCTTGTCGTGTTGGCTGCGGGTGGATTCGGTACGCCGGCAATCCTGCGCGACTCAGGTCTGGAATATTATGACAGGCTTTTCGTTGACCCGGTCCTATGTGTCGCCGCTAGATGGGAAGGAGCAAGACAGGACAAAGAGATCCCTATGCCGTTCATCGTTCAGCGCGAACATTATATACTCTCTCCCTATTTCGACTTCCTCAGTTTCTTCTTCAACAGGAAGTGGAAATATCCCGCCGGCGACATCTACAGCCTCATGATTAAGCTGGCAGACTCAGCCGAGGGAGGGGTCAAAGGAAAGCAGATAAAGAAGCGCCTCACCGAAATTGACGTCGAGCGACTGGACGAGGGTGTCTTGCTCTGCAAGGAAATCTTTCGCGGGCTCGGGATGAAGGAGGACGAAATATTTCTCGGTACATTGAATGCCGGTCATCCGGGCGGAATGTTGCCGCTGACGGAAAGGGAGGCTGAGAGTTTTCATAATGACAGGCTGCCGGAGAACCTGTATGTCGCTGACGCGTCGCTCTTCCCCGAGTCGCTTGGTAATCCGCCGATACTCACTATAATGGCTCTGGCAAAGAGAGTGAGCAAGGTGTGTGGTAAATTCGCGTGAGGCCTGACGTCGGCCATTTATCTCGGTCCGGCTATTTGTCCCTCGAGTCGTGCCCAATATCGGCACGTGTTGGTAATCTGGAGGTGTGATTTGAAAGAATTAGCGCTACTAATGGGAGTCCTCCTTTTATGCGGATGCAAGTCTTCTTCGGGGCCGTTGAATCCCAAACTGGGAGAGGAGTTTTCGATGAAGGTTGGCCAACAAGTGACACTCCAGGACGGTGGGGCCACATTGTCTGTTGAGTCTGTCGAGGATTCAAGATGCCCGGTTGACATGATGTGTGTTATAGCGGGGAGCGCCAAAGTGTCGTGCACGTTGTCGGGCGTGTCTTTCGCACTAAGCTTCTACCAGGCGGCTGTGGACACGTCTCTGTCCGGGTACGATGTCCGGCTGACTTCCGTGGAACCCTGGCCTACAGCGCAGCGGTCCCCCGCCCAGGAAGATTACATACTGAAATTCATAGTCACAAAACTTTGACGGCTTCTACAGGCCGGTGTGAGATTGCACTTCCGGAGGTAAGATGAAGAACAGGACCGCTGGTTTATTATTCCTTCTGGTATGCGATGTGCTCGCAATATTACTCCTCGCTAAAGTGATAAAAATATTCTTCAGTGGAATCTTCTTCGCCATCGCGGTTCTGCTGATCGTGCTGTTGTTACGGGGCTTCAGGAAATAGGGACAGCATGTCCAGGTTCATTTAGACAAATCATGGAGGAAATGAAATGGATCGCAAGGAGTTCTTGTCCAAATCGGTCAAACTCGGTCTTTGTTCGAGCGCGCTTTTCGCTTTGAATCTGGATGCGCTTGCAGAAAGCGCCGCGACGCCGGATGAGAAGCTGGAGCGCCTTCAATCCGAGAAGGACTTCATAGTGAATTGGCTCACCGATCTGCTCGATACGATCGACACGACGCTGGATGACGAGTCGAAGGTGAAATTAATGGCGGGTTGCGGCAGGGGATGCTTCAACCGGCACCAGTTCAAGAAGGATATAGCGTTGAAAGGGAAGGGAGATCTTGATAAGCTGCTCGAGGCCTACAAGCAGAATTTTGAAGTGTGGCGCGAGGGCGAAACGGTACATGTCCGCTTCGGAGAAGTATCGGACCACTGCTATTGCCCCGTCGCGCAGAACATACCAGCCAGGCCTCACGACATTCACTGCGAGTGCACGCGCGCGACACACCAGGCCATTTTTGAAACCGCCCTCGGCCGCCCGTTCAAGGTCGACATCGTCGAGTCCCTTCGGCGGGGCGGGAAGACTTGCCATTTCATCGTTTATCTTGCCTGAATTTGGCGATTATCTACCTCACAAAACATTATGATCCCGCCGGGATTAACACGAATAGCACGAATGAAGAAACTTCTCTGAATTATCGAATGTCACGAATCAAGGTCGTATGAATCGCGTTCAGTGATTTGTTTCGTTAAGTATACCATCTCCACTTTAATCATTTGACATTCAACCTCCTCCAGGCTATTTTAACCGTGATGTTAATCGTTTAACATTTCCCGAAATCTCACCGAGACTCAAAAGGATGCGAATTTCGAAAGGATGATTCTACAAAAGGAAGTCCCAGGAATGGCGTGCCGCCGACGAGCCGGAGAATGAGTTTGTCTTCATACCTACCCGATCATCCTTCCCGCTTTGAACTCACGAACGGCACAATGAGCCCCTTCATGAAACCCCGATCATACTCCCTGTGTGAATCGAACGCCGCGCCCGAGCGATCGACAGTCATTACGCGTTCATCACCCCTCTCAACGCTGACCGAAGGAAAGTGAACTCTATGTCCACGATCCATGATGT
>JAJYOS010000446.1 GCA_021796055.1 Bacteroidota bacterium | reverse complement strand
GAAGGCGGTTAGAAGCTGAGTGGAGAGCCCATATCTGACCTGGAGATATTCGGTTGGCGATCCGATGTTCAGGTTTTGTCTCAGCCTGGACCATCTCGGAGCTATCAGGTAAGCTCCGGTTATGACTGCGATTGATATCGCGACGGCCCACCATATATAGATAGTGAAACCGTAAGTATAGGCGACGCCGGCGAACGCTACGAAGACTACGCCGCTGTACCCCGATACGTGATGCGATATTCCTGCGAGCCACCATGGCACCTTTCCACCCGCGACGAAAAAGTCGGTGGAGTTTTTTATTTTCCTTGAAGAATAGAAGCCGATCAGCACCATCAGCCCAAAGAAGATGACAATTACAACGTAATCGGGAAATTTCATCTGTGTGCTTCCACTATTTCGTCATGAGATATGAGCTGTCCTGGAATTAGGCCGATAAATGGTAAGAGGTCAACAAAATTCAATCTCTCCGAAGAACTGAGGCAGATGAAAATTGGGCCGCTCGGAAGTTATCGGAGCCCAGCTCAGCCAGTGAGGGTGTGAATTATTTTCGGCACATTTGTAAAAGTTCGCCCTCCATTTTGTCCCGCCACGCGGTACGCCTGCGGAGGAATACTTGTTCAGCACCTCGAAGGGGAGCGCAACCATGAGTGACCATTCAACCTGTTTGCTTATCTCTTCCTGAATGGTGCCTGAAAGGGAATGGCACGTTAATATCTTTTCCAGGTACTCTGCCCCAGCGTGGACCGATGTCCCGCGCTCTCCGCTTCTGTACCCCAGCTTGATGGTCCCGCAGCAGTTGATCTCGAGGTTGAAATAATCTGAGGGGCGGTCCGCAATTGGCGCAAAGAAAAATTCCACGCATGAGTCTTTGTGGACGGGACCGTTAGGCTTTGTCGTCAAACACCTGACGTACTTGTCCTTTACCGAGTACATCGCGTATATGTACTCCTCGTCGTGGCAGAGGCTGGCGGCAGTTTCCGGCGTGAATTGCATTTCCCAAGAGTTGGTTTGGTCGATCCGTACCGGCTCTATCTTGAGCCACTCTTCTTTGCTCGCCGCACAGTCGATAGTGAGGCGATGGTCGATTCGCTTAATCTTGTAGACTGGACGCTCGCCGCGGAAAGTTGCTGCGGAGATGTCCCGGTTTATATCGGAGTTTTGTTCAGGCGCCAATCTAATCGCTTCTCTTTTTCGTTGACAACGGTGTCATGGTCTGGCTGTTCCGGGTCGAAGGTTCCACTTGAGCCGAGGTCGAAAGAGTACCCATCTTGTCGCAGTCTCCCCTAAAGATGAAAGGAGCGAAAGTTAATGCCCAAACCTTCGATGTCCGATGGCAGTCGCACTTATTTCATGCCATTAAATTATACACTTGACAAACGGCAATCAAGACCTTACATTGTTACACCGTTTGAAATAACATTGCACAGAGAGCACCTTAAGACGGAAAGTAATTGTGGCGAAAAAAATAACAGACTTAAGTCACTCCCCACTGTCTCGTCAATATACCGCGTCGGCAATCTTCGCGAATATATTCCACAATGGTCCGATTACCCAAAGAGAAATGTCGCAAACGGCCGGCTTGAGCTTCGCCACGGTGACTTCTGTGGTTTCCGGTTTGGAGAAAAAGGGGATTATCCGGCGTAGCGACGAATCTTCCACGAATGGCGGGCGCCCCGCGGCGCTTTATAAATGTAATTCCACCTACCGGTATGTCATGGGAATTGAGGCCCGCAAAGACGAGCTCCTATTCCTCGTGTCCGATTTGGCGGGGGATGTGTTAACCCAGAAGCGGGTGCCGTTCGATAAGAAGGTAGGTAAAGATGCTTTTCTCACTCTTTTGATTCAGGGGGCGAAGGAGCAGATCGATGTCTTCAAAGGAAAAGAGAAAAAATTCCTTGGTATAGGAATCGGCGCCGCCGGTCTTGTCAATCCGGATGATGGAAGCGTTGCAATCCTTTCTCACCTTTCAAACTGGGGGAGCGTGCCGGTGAAGAAAGCTCTCGAGGAAGAAATCGGCTTAAAGGTCTTTGTCCATAATCTCGCCGCGGCCGCCGCGCTTGGGGAATCATGGTATGGTCTGGGCCGCGGCAGAAAGAATTTTCTCTACCTTAGCGTAACGGATGGTGTCGGCGGGGGAATTGTCATAAACGGCAGACTCTATACTGGAGCTTCCGGCACAGCGGGAGAATTCGGACATATAACTGTAGATGATCACGGTCCGGTCTGTACCTGCGGCAACGTAGGGTGTCTCGAAACATTCATAAGCATACCTTCCATTATTGAAAGCGCCAGGAAATCGCTCTCCGACGGCGTTTCATCCGCCATTCAGGAAATCGCCGGCGGCCCTGACGGCGCGATCACGTTTACAGCTCTCATCGAGGCCGCCAGGCGGGAAGACAAGCTGGCTTACAAACTTTTCACCGATGTTGGTCGATACCTGGGTGAAGGCGTCGTCAGTCTTGTAAATCTTTTGAACCCTGAGCTCATCGTCATTGGCGGTGACCTCGTTCAGGCAGGGAATCTCATTCTCAATCCCGTCAAGGACGTCTTGAAAAGACAGGCGCTTGAGGTCGCGCGCAAGTCAGTAGAGATAGTTTTCAGTGAACTTGGCGGCAGTGCCAGCGCGCTCGGTTCGGTAGTTCCGCTTATAGAGGAGTTTGTCGCTTCACCACTTGATTAAGGAGAACCATTCGATGACATTGTGTCGGTTTCGGAACTTCACCCTCTTTGTCTTAATAAGTTTTCTTCTCCCGCCTTCTTCATTTTCCCAAACTGCCGGAGACATTTCCGGGAAGGTCACCGACCGCGCAACGGGCAAGGGCCTGCCCGGAGCCGATGTACTGGTTGTCGGAACGAGCCTTGGCGCTGCCACACACCTTAACGGGACTTTCAATATCTCCGATGTGCCGCCGGGAACTTACACCCTGCGGACTACATACATAGGCTACAGGACATCCCGCACGCGCGTTACTGTCGAAGAAGGTAAAACGTTGACTGTCGACCTTAAGCTTGAAGCGGTTGGGGTGAAGGGCAAAGAGGTAGTGGTGACCGCACAAGCGAGCGGTCAGAATGAGGCAATCAACGAGCAGCTATCGGCGAACACTATCGAGAATGTGGTTTCAGCGGCGAAGATAAGGCAGCTGCCGGATGAAAACGCGGCGGAATCTGTGGGAAGACTTCCCGGTGTTTTCGTGTTGAGAAGCGGAGGCGAAGGTTATGCGGTCGTTATAAGGGGAATGGCGCCGCAGTACAACGAGGTGACGATAAACGGGATTCAAATGGGATCGTCCAACCCCAACGACCGGAGCACGAACCTCAGCATGATATCGTCAAACATGCTGGAGGGGATCCAGGTGAAAAAGACTGTAACGCCGGACATGGACGCGAACGTGATCGGAGGCGTGGTGAATTTCAATATGCGCGAGGCCCACGTGAAAGAACCGGGCGTCCCGGAATACGGCATTCTACTTCAAGGCGGATACAATAACCTTCCCGATGCCTACAACAGATACAACAATTATAAGTATGTAGCGAGCGTTCAAGACAGGATATTGAACGACAAACTCGGCATTTTTGCGCAAGTGGACCTCGAGAGGCTGAACCTAACGTCGAACCAACTGTCTAGCTCGTACACTCACAACGGCAACAGTCTGTCGGAATATCTGATATCGGGGGTAACGCTTTCGGATATTCCGAGAGACAAGAGGTTATACAACGGAGCTCTTGACCTGGATTACGAATATTCCGGCGGTTCGCTAAAGCTCATGAATTTCCTAAGCACGGGGGCGACAACCGCAAACCCGCGATCTGAATCGTTCGGTATCGGGAGCAATGTGTTGTATTACGGGCTCTCGAATACCAGCAACGTCCTAAGCACTATATCAGACGTGCTTGACTATAATCAGAAGCTGCCCGTGTTCGATATGGACATAAAGTTGGGGCACACGTATTCGGAGACGAAATCTCCGAACAACTGGGGGGTGCAATTCTCGCAGACATCGGAGGCGGGACTTAGCCTGTTCACCAGCGAGTTGGACGTTAATCCGAAGACGGTTGTTGACGCGGCGACACCGATCTTGTCCCAGACATATCTTTACTACCTGGACAACACATACTCGTTCTCGAGGTCGAGGGCGTTGACGGCATCGATCGATTTCAAGACTAACGTCAACCTTTCGGACGCGGTATCGGCCGTGATAAAATTCGGCGGTGAGACGCGCTATACCACGAGGTCTTATCAATTCAATGAATATGACACCGCTCAGCTTCTAAACTCCGGCAGCGCGCTTTCGGTTGACAACCTGATAAGCTCATACTTCTCGTTGCCGACCGGCAACTATCAAATACCGATCACAAATTTTCTGGATCCTAATTACAATTACGGGGAATTCCTGAACGGGCAATATTCTATGATTGCTCCGTTGAGTCTCGGCAAAATGTCACAGCTTGCGACATACATGCAAAACAAGGCCGCGTATATCGCGCAGACGATAGGACCGGCCAACTACGGCTATAACAACTATGCTTCGACCATCCCGAACTATTCGGGATACGAGAACCCGAACGCTGGTTACGCGATGGCGACAGTTAAGGTGGGATCGAAAGTCACGGTGATAGGAGGCGTGAGGTTTCAGACTTTCCAAACGTCATACACCGGCGTCGCCGGCGTGACGAGTCCGGAATCGTATCAAACCTACACGCATTATGATACAACGGTTAATCGGTACGATGGATACTGGCTGCCGGACGTGACACTCAGGTACGATCCGGTTTCATGGTCGGACATACGGCTGTCTTATACGAACACGCTTGCATATCCGAGCTTCAGCGATTTTGTGCCGAAGACTAATCTTTCGGACTTGACCGAAACATGGAATAACATCGGGCTCGTACCGGCACACTCGATCAACTATGACGCCTCCGTCTCGTTCTATGACAATACGCTGGGATTATTCAGCGCGGATGGATTTATAAAAGAGATCAGGAATATGATATATTCCTGGCAATTTTTCGTCAAGGGGAACGCCGCGTTACCGTATCTGCCGCTCGACCTCGCGAATTTTAGCCCGAACTCGACTTATCAAATTTATACGACGGAGAACAATCCTTTCCTGAACAAGGTGTACGGCGTGGAGCTCGACTGGCAGACGCACTTCTGGTATTTGCCGGGGATGCTGTCCGGGCTTATACTCGACGTCAACTACACGCATACCAAGTCGGTGGCGCATTATCCTTATCTACTGTCGGTATCGAACGGGCGTAACCTGACTTACGTCGACACTTCATTCAGCGACCGGCTGGTAGATCAGCCAAATAACATATTCAATCTCTCTCTCGGATATGACTACAAAGGTTTCTCGGTCCGGGTAGCCATGGTGTACCAGGCAGACATCTTCACCGCCGCGAGTCAATGGCCGCAACTTAGAGGATACACTGCCGCTTACGAACGGTGGGATCTGGCCGCAAGGCAGAAACTGCCGTGGGAGGGACTTGAAGTTTACGCGGACCTTAACAACATCAACGCGGCCAACGATGTGCAGGTGATCCAGGGAGGGCCTCCAACCGCGATAGAGGATTACGGTTTCACCGCAGACATGGGAGTCCGCTGGAAATTGTAGAAAAATTCGGAGCCTGAAAAATATTTCAATTCTCAAGAACCATTTAGAAAGAGAGATTCCATGAGAACAATGTTACTTACCGTGTCGGCAATAGCGGTGATGGTTTTCTTCACCCTTCAGAGTAAGACCTTAGCCGCCGTCAGCGACACTCTTGTCGTGTACGCAAATGGGCCGAGTATCGACCAGGTAATAAACAGTGATACGACAGCCAGCGGTCAGCAGGCCCACAGCGTGTACAAGTTTGTCTCGCAC
>JAJYOS010000445.1 GCA_021796055.1 Bacteroidota bacterium | reverse complement strand
GCGTACGTCCTCCGCGATCTCGGAAGTCAGGCGGCCCTTGTCGTACACGGTGAGCCGACGATGGATGAAATTTCTCTGTGCGGAAAGACGCTTGTCGCGGAACTGAAACTGGGCAAGATCAGCACATACGAGATCGAGCCCGAGAGTTTCGGCCTCAATCGCGTGGAGCTCAGCACACTTGTGGTCAGGAACCAGGAGGAAGCTGTCGAAGCTTTTATGATGGCAATAAGGGGAAGTGAGTCTCCTTACCACGACGCGGTACTTCTTAATGCGGGAGCGGCCATCTATGTTGCCGGCATTGAGCGCGATATCAAATCCGGAGTTGCGCGCGCGCGGAGCGTGATTGCGAAGGGACTCGCCGAAAGCAAACTCCGCTCCCTGGTCGAGATAACCGGAGCATGATCGAGAGTTTTGTCCTGTTTGCGGTCCTTTTTGCCGCGGCATCGCTCGGCTGGGGATATCTCTTTCACGCCGAGAAATCGCACCTTTCCGGCAGGGTGTTCCTTGCGGCGTTGTTCTTCGTTACCATATCCGGCGTCTTCGCGTCGGTGTTCTTCCTGAAGGGACTTGCCGAAGCCGGGTATAATGTGACTCTGGTAATTTCGTCTATGGTCTTCGCGCTTTCGTTCGTGGTCAGCCTCGTCCTTGGATTCGAGTTGACAAGAACCTCCGAGATTGCGCCTGTCTTTTCGAAGGTCGATGAAGTCTGGAGCGGAGACAAGGAGGAGAAGGACCGGTCGGAGATTGTAAACGAGATCCAGGAACGAATAACGAAGACGGGAAAACTGGATGCCTTTGAAAAGGAACTCATAGGAAGCATCCTGAGGTTCAGCGATAAGATTGTCCGTGAAGTGATGATCCCGCGCGGCGATATCGTTGCGATCAACATCGAGGAGGAACCGCGCCGTGTCCTGCGACGCGTTGCCGAGGAGGGATATTCGAGGATGCCGGTCTACAGCGGTTCCCTCGACAACATCGTCGGCATAATCTACGCCAAAGATCTCATCACGCTGGCTGAAGGGAGCGGGGCGATAGTCCTTCAGGACCTGCTGAGAACCCCTTATTATGTACCGGAATCGAAGAAGATCAGCCAGCTTCTCCGCGAAATGCAAATGAACAAAGTGCACCTGGCTGTAGTGGTCGATGAGTTCGGCGGGACGGAAGGGATCGTCACGCTCGAGGACGTGCTCGAGGAAATTGTCGGTGAAATCCAGGACGAGTACGATGAGTCTCTCTCTGAAGTCATACGGGACGAAAGCGGAGACGCGCATTTCTCCGGTTCTATGACTGTAGACAGGTTCAACGAGCTCCTTGGATGCGAAATCCCGCGCGAAGAAGACTATGATACGATGGCCGGTTTTGTGCAGAAGCTCGCAGGAAAGATTCCCCAGAAAGGCGAGGTTTATAACCACGACGAGATGTTCTTCATAATAGAGGAAGTGGCCCGGCACAGAGTCAAACGGTTGAAGGTCTCATTCAAAGAACATCCCCAGCTCGCTCCCGTACGCGAAGTGGCCGGCCGGCAGCCGACGCTGGAGGACCTCCCGCTTCCTGATCAAGGTGGCGTTCGTCCGGGGACCGAAGCAGCGGTGAAAAGACCGGTGAAAGCCGCGGCGAAAAACAGGGTGAAAAAGAAATCTGCATCGACGAAGCAGGAGAAAACCGCTGCCGGACCGGCGAGGAGAAGCAGGAGGAAGCGGTGAATTTTCTTGAAACTATAGTCAACGGCACCAAAGGGAAAATCGAAGAAGCCAAGGAGATTCTGAGTCTCGCCGAGTTGACAACTCTTGTTTCGGACGTCAGGCCGAAAAACAACTTTCGGAAAAGTCTCTTGCGTCAGGCCGGCAAACCGGTGAGAATCATAGCTGAAATAAAGCGCGCATCGCCTTCGAGGGGGATAATTGCCGCCGAAATCGATCCCCGAAGCGTCGCGAGAGATTATGCCAAAGGGGGTGCCTCGGCTATCTCCGTATTGACGGAAGGCTCGTTCTTCAAAGGCTCGAAACAGGACTTCCAGGCCGTGCGTGAAGCCGTTCCCGAAGTCGCCCTTCTGAGAAAGGACTTCATAGTCGACGAATACCAGGTTTATGAATCCGTCCTTATCGGAGCCGATGCTGTGCTTCTGATAGTCGCAGCGCTTGACGAGAGAACGCTCGCTGGCTTCGTGAAGCTCGCGAAAGAGTGCGGACTTGCCGCGCTCGTCGAAGTCCATGCCGACGAAGAGCTCGATATCGCGTTGTCCGCGGGCGCCGAGATAATCGGAGTGAATAACCGGAATCTCGAGACCTTCGAAGTATCCACGGACACATCGGAAAAAATGGCCGGGAAGATCCCGGGAGAAATTGTCAGCGTAAGTGAAAGTGGAATTTCCGATACGATCGGTCTCCGCACTGCGGCAGAGCTCGGCTATCACGCAGTCCTCATAGGCGAACATTTCATGCGCACTGAGAATAGAGTGGCAGAAGTCAGGAAGTTTACAGGAGGCAGAGTCTGAAGTGAAAAGCCGATCGCATTCAACACGGTTTTCAGGCCGGATTCCTATGGTCGGTTTGTCATGTTCGTAAAAATCTGCGGCGTTACCAACATCAAAGATGCCTACGCATGCACCGAAGCGGGTGCCGACGCGATCGGACTCAATTTCTATCCGAAAAGCAAGAGATATATAACCTTCGACGATGCAGCCTCAATCGTACGCGAAGTCTCCGCTTATGTCACAACCGTGGCCGTAATGGTCCAGCCGTCGATCAAGGATATCGTGGCGGCGCTCGATTCGACGGAAGTAGATGCCGTGCAGGTTTACGAGCCGAAGTTCAGCGTTTCCGATTTTGATTTCAGGAAGTCTCTTTATTATTCCGTGCGCGTCAGGACAGCCGGCGATGTCGCGGAGGCGTCCAAACTCGGCGCCGACCTGATCTTCCTGGATGCCTACAAGGATGATGAGTTCGGCGGCACCGGGACGCTTTCAAACTGGGACGAGATCGGAAAGAGCGGGGTTGATCTGTCTTCCCGATTTGTCATTTCCGGAGGCTTGAACGATCAAAATGTGTGCAATGCGATCAGGTATCTGAAACCTTACGGTGTAGATACGGCTTCAGGCGTCGAAGAAACGCCGCGAAAGAAAGATCACGATAAGGTGCGCAGGTTTATTTCAAACGCAAAGTTATGTGCCTGAGGAGATGAGGGCCAGGAATACAAAACCATGGAAGATATCGAACAGAAAATAGAGGAGTTCTATAAGCTGCCTGACGATAAAGGGCACTTTGGAATTTACGGAGGATCTTTTGTCCCCGAGACACTTGTCAGGGCTGCCCAGGAACTCGACAGGGCTTTTGAATCGCTGAAGAACGACAAGAGCTTCAACGAAGAGTTCGAGTACCTTTTGAAGAATTATGCGGGCAGGCCGACGCCCATCTTCTTTATCAAAAACCTCAGCGAAAAGTACGGCGCAAGAATGTTCCTGAAGCGTGAGGACCTCCTCCACACCGGCGCTCATAAGATTAATAACACGATCGGCCAGGCGCTCCTGGCAAAAAGAATCGGGAAGACCCGGATAATTGCCGAGACGGGCGCGGGACAGCATGGCGTCGCAACGGCTACAGTCTGCGCTCTTCTCGGCCTGAAGTGCATCGTTTATATGGGCGAAGAGGATATGCACAGGCAGGAGCCCAATGTGTTCAAGATGAGACTCCTGGGTGCGGAGGTAGTACCGGTTCTCAGCGGAACCAGGACCTTGAAAGAGGCGACCAGCGAGGCGATCCGCGATTGGGTGACAAATGTCCGTGATACGTTTTACATAATCGGTTCTGTCGTGGGGATGCACCCCTACCCGAAGCTGGTCCGGCACTTCCAGGCGGTGATCGGGCGCGAGTCGAAACAACAGTTCAAAGATGCCTACGGCAGGCTGCCCGACTATGTTGTCGCATGCGTCGGCGGCGGAAGCAATTCTATCGGGATCTTCTACGAGTTTGTCCGTGACGCCCGCAACGTGAAGCTGATCGGCGTCGAAGCAGCAGGCGAAGGACTCGAGACAGGAAAGACTGCTGCCTCATTATCGCTCGGTAAACCGGGAGTCCTCCACGGCTCGATGCAGTATCTCCTGCAGGATGAAAACGGAAATGTGCTGAACGCTTATTCCGTTTCCGCCGGGCTGGATTATCCGGGCGTGGGACCGGAGCATTCTTACCTGAAAGACTCGGGGCTTGTCAAGTATGTCTCGATCACCGACCGTGAAGCACTCGACATGTTTGTCGAGCTCTCGCGATTGGAAGGAATAATACCCGCGCTGGAGTCTGCGCACGCAGTCGCTTATGCGGCGAAGCTTGCTCAGAACGACGGCAAAGGAAAGGATATTCTTATCAATCTTTCCGGAAGAGGCGATAAGGACCTGTACAGCGTCGCGAAGAGATTGAGCCTCGGCTAAATTCCGTCCCGACATTGTAAACTCTTGAAAAACGAAAAGCCCGCTCTTGCGGGCTTTTCTCATCTCATCAGGAAGCCGGTCCGGCTGTCATTCTAATCCGGACCTGCGGTCGATCGTTGCAACCGACGGCTCAATCCTCCTGAAATAGTCTTGGATCGACATCGACATTCTGCTTGAACTCCCTGACGGTGACTTCGGAAATTTTCTTCCCGTCAGCGGTGGCAATTGTCCTGAAAGGCATTTTAGCCCCTCCGACGTCCCTGTAATCAAACCATACTTCCTCTATATTCACAGGACCGGTCTGACCGACGGACTGGTACGACACACCGATGGGAACGCTGGTCTGGGGGTCCAAATAGAGATGGAATGATCCTTCCTTGCAGCTGACCAGGAGTTCGACTGTCCTCGCATCTGCGAAGGACTTCTCTCCGACGAACTGAGCCTGCAGCTCACCGGCGTGGGTGAAAATATGAACGGGGTCTCGCAGGATGTTGGCCCGCATCTCTTTTCTAATAGACTCCTGCAGCGGCATTTTTCCCTGTGCAGACACCATCCAGCCCTTGTCTCCTGCGACCACCATCCGCATCTCTCCCATCGGTGTGGTGATCAGTTGGTGGATGCGGTCAGGATACACGATCGTGGCTTCCCCGGTCATGCTGATATCGCCCATCTCGGTCGACTGAACGAGATCGAACTTCATCCGGAGGTTTTTGATTGCATTGTAAGCACCGGTTCCTCCGCATGCGTCGGCGGCTCTTGCAATATAATCTTTACCTTTTGCGAGAGACTCCGGTGTGGCAGCAGGCACGGCGTCACTTATCGGTGATGGAATCGTGATATCGATTTCATTCACTTCACCCAGCGACGAGAGAGGCTCGCCGAAAGCATCTTTGTTGCCCACAACCAGGATCTGAAGCTTGTCGGGCCTCAGGTGGCTCTTCGCAACCCTGAGCACGTCATCCTTCGTGACTTTCTCGACCCCGTCCTTCAACCGATCGATGAAATCGAGGGGATAGTCGAAGTACGCGTACGTCATCATCCTCGTCACTATTTTCGATTTCGAATCGAAATTGAACACAAAGGAATTGAGGTAGCTGTCTTTGGCACGCTGCAGCTCCTCATCGGTGACCGGTTCTTCCGTCATTCGCTTGACTTCATTCAGCATGAGTTTTATTGCGTACACGGTCGATTGCGATTTTGTCTGCGTCCCACAGTTGAAGACTCCGGGATGGTCGTAATCCGCCCCGTAATATCCCCACGGCGCATAAGTTAGTCCTTCCTTGGTGCGCAGGACTTTGAACATCCTGTCAGAGGAGAGTATCTGGTTCATCACAACGAGAGCAGGGTAATCGGGATCGTTCAGAAGCCCGCCGATGTGACCCATCTGAATATGACTTTGATTTACGTCGGATTTTTGGATTAAGTTGACCGTGTATTTGTACTGGTAATCGAC
>JAJYOS010000444.1 GCA_021796055.1 Bacteroidota bacterium | reverse complement strand
GGGAACAAAGGGAGCGCCGACAGTCTCCTCGAACAATATCGGCGACAACGTTTTCATCCTCGCTTCCGCGGACAGAGAGAAGGTCTATCTTGGCCAGCCGGTAACTGTGACTTACAAACTGTACACACGCCTACCCATTGCGAGCCAGATGCAGGTTTCCAAGCTTCCATCTTATGAAGGATTCTGGGCGGAAGATCTCACCCTTCCGGGAACAATCAGCCTGACAACCGAGACTTACCACGGGAAGCCGTACAGCGTCGGAGTATTGAAAAAAGTGGAACTTTTCCCGACGCAGACTGGAAGGCTTTCAGTGACCCCGATGGTCCTTGACATACCGGTCCAGGTCCGCCAGAGACAAGGGGGCAGCCCGAACAATGTGTTCGACCAGTTCTTCAACGACCCTTTCTTCAACAGTTACTCGACTGTGAACCTGAAGTCGACGTCTAACACCATCAAGGTCGACGTTGTCCCGCTTCCATCGAATAACGTCCCGAAGTCCTTCACCGGATCGGTCGGCGATTTCACAATGTCTTCACAGATCAGCAACGTGAACACGAAAGCGGATGAACCACTGACTCTCAAGATCACGATCAGCGGTCAGGGTAACATACAGCTCCTCACGATGCCGGACATCTCTCTTCCGTCAGGGTTCGACACTTACCAGCCGAAGATTACGCAGCAAATTACGAGAGACAATGCGGTATCTGGCACAAAGACCTTCGAGTATCTCATCGTCCCCAGAGTTGCCGGAAGACAAGAGATCCCACCGATCAAGTTTTCGTATTTCAATCCGGCGCGGCGATCATACATAACTCTGGCTACTCCGCCATATCCGCTGGACATTGCACCCGGAGCGAACAACGGAAATCAAAATGTCGCGGGCTTCTCGAAAGAGAACATAAAACTTCTCGGAGAAGACATCCGTTACATCCATACGACTACTAGCGGCCTGAGGAGAGAGGTCGGCTACACAATTTTCAGCGCCTGGTTCTGGTCGGCAGTAGTCGCTCCCTTATTCATCCTGATCGGGCTTGTCACCTGGAAGAGGAGAACTGATAAACTCGCCGGGAACGTCCAACTGCTCAGATACCGCCAGGCGGAGAAAGTAGCCAGAGCGCGTTTCAAGAAGGCGAAATTACTAATGGATGGCGGCAAGCAGGCCGAATTCTACGCGGAGATATCGCAGGCTATCTTCGGTTACCTCGAGGACAAACTCCACATACCGAAATCAGAGATGTCGCTGGAGCGAGCGGAATCCGTGTTGAAAGCCAGGAACATAGACGGCCGGCTCCTCGCGAGCCTCAGATCCTGCACGGAGAAGTGTGAGTTCGCACGTTTCGCTCCCGCGGGCGACGGCGCAGCGGCCATGAGCGACATGTACAATGAATTGACAAGCGTAATCGTCGGTCTTGAACGAACGTTATCGGTGAAGAAACATGCGTGAGACGATCTTAAAGAGTTTGCCCGCTTGCGTGACAATCGCTATAATCGCGGCCGCAGTGTCGCTGGTTCTTCCCGGCATGTCGATCGCTTCCCAGGCAATGTCTAAGTCGGAAGCGAAAAACGTCATGGCACAGGGAAACAAATATTACCAGGACAAGCAATACGACAAGGCGGTTGACGCGTATCAGGAAATGATCAGCGCTGGGTTTGAAGGGACGTCGCTATATTACAACCTCGGCGATTCCTACTACCGCGAGGGAAAACTCGGGCTGGCCATTCTCTATTACGAGAAAGCGCTCCGGCTCTCGCCCGGCAATGGCGACGTGATCCACAACCTGAAGATCGCAAACGCCAGGACGATCGATAAGATTGAGGCGCTGCCGCAGTTCTTCCTCTTCGAATGGTGGGAAAGCATTCTCGCCGCCCTCTCGATCACCGGATGGACTCTTACGGTTTATATCTTCTACATAATTCTCCTTCTCTCCATCGGCCTCTATTTCTTCGCCAGAAGAGGAGGCCTCCAGAGATTCGCAGTCTATACGGGTTTCGTCTCCATAATCCTTCTCATAGTGACGTCTACCCTTCTTGCCGTGAAGCTGAACAGGGAGATGAATGTTAAAAGCGCCATCGTGATCGCGCAAAGCGCGCCGGTAAAACTCTCACCGGACGAAACGAGCAACGACGCGTTCATAATCCACGAAGGGCTGAAAGTTAGAGAACTGAACAGCGTCGGTGATTGGATAGACATAAAGCTCGAGGACGGGAAAGAGGGATGGATACAGAAGGGCGACATTGCAACCATATGAAAGTTAGAATACCTCACCCCCAAGCCACGGGGCGAAGGGCCTCTCACTCAAGCAATATTCTTCCAGAAGAAATTCATACGAAAGTCTTGAAGCCGTTGGATCGTTCGGTCCGCGAGTCCTGAAAGCCGTTCATGGGCTTCGCATGAACTCCTATGGAAGCCCCTCTCCGGTTTATCATGAAATAGATTCAGACCATCTCAACTTCTTTTATCTCCGGAACGAGCAGATGAATGATTAGCAGAGCCAGCAGATAGAC
This sequence comes from Bacteroidota bacterium, assembly GCA_021796055.1. Next base: position 3,376 of record JAJYOS010000444.1, on the reverse strand, counting down.
ACTCCCGGCAATAATGAAAAGCGGGAGGTAGCTTCCCGTTAACTCGAGCACAAACCCGGCCACGCCGGCAATCAATACTCCGCCGATTGCCCCCGCCATTCCGCCAAGGCCGACGATTGAGCCGACCGCCCTCTTTGGAAACATATCCGAGGCGGTAGTGAAAAGGTTTGCCGACCAGCTCTGGTGAGAGGCGGCAGCCAACCCGATCAACACGACAGCCCACCATTCAGACACTGAAGCGGCGAATACGATCGGCACTATCAGGACGGCGCTGAGGAGCATCGTCGCTTTCCTCCCCTTGTTGATGCTCCAGCCTCTCTTTATGAAGGCGCCGGACATCCAGCCGCCGCCGATGCTCCCAACGGTCACCATCGTGTATATCACTATAAGAGGGAAACCGAGGTGAGCAAGATCAAGGTTGTATCTCTGGTTTAGAAAACTCGGCAGCCAGTAGAGATAGAACCACCAGATCGGATCGGTGAGGAACTTGCCGATAACGAACGCCCATGACTCTCTGTGTTTGAGCAACTTCAGCCATGGTACCTTTTCGGCAGATGGCTCAGGCGGATCGCTATGAATGTACGCCACCTCAGCCTTGCTGACCCTTTTCTGTTTTTCTGGCGTCTCAAAGAACCACAGCCATAGCGCGAGCGATATGAACCCGAGAAGTCCAGTGAAGATGAATGCTTCGCGCCAGCTCCATGTCAGCGTCATCCACGGTACAAGCACAAGGGCGACGATTGTGCCGACATTGGGACCGGAATTGAATAGACCCGTGGCCAGCGCCCTCTCTCTCTTGGGGAACCATTCGGCGGTCGCCTTGATCGCGGCAGGAAAATTTCCCGACTCTCCGAGACCGAGAGCAAACCTCGCCACGCCGAAACCGAAGGCCGTTCCCGCAAAAGCATGCGCCACAGCAGACACGCTCCACACAACCATCGAGACCGAATATCCCTTCTTGGTGCCCACCCAATCGATGAACCTCCCCACGAACAGGAGTCCGATTGCATATGCAGCCGTGAAGGCGGCGATGATGTAACCGTACTCGATCTGGTTCCAACCGATACTCTTCTGCAACACCGGCGCGAGTATACCGAGCACAGCCCTGTCTATATAGTTGATGGTTGTCGCAAGGAACAGCAGGCCGCAGACAACCCACCGATAATAGCCAGATCTCGCATCTGAAGCGAGCCCCGGGTTGTTTCCATCAAATTCCGGAATTCCGTTTTCCATGTGTCTCCTCATTTGACGCGAATGTACGAACGCGTCTCGGCATGTGAGAAATGACGGCTGAGGGAGAAGTAAATGGGGTTTTGAAATTCCGAATACGGATATCGATGGAATGGATAACTACAAAGCTTTCCCACGATAAATGCATGCCCTTTTACTTAGCCCGCTGTTTAAGTCCTGACGACGTGAAGCTTGTTCGTCTTGTAGATGCCCGTTCTTTCGGTTCAGAGAAATTCTTGAACCGAATTCATATTACAAAGAATAGCTCAGCATGTCAAATGAATTATGCGGTTAGCGTTCGATAACACTCGATCGCATCCTCTTGGAAGCGCGCATCAACTCCTACCCCGAGTCGAAATGAAGGCTACTGAAACGATCGAGAGTGCGAAAACAGCCTCCCCAATTACCTCTGGCGGAGTCTCAAGACATCTTGAGTTCCTTCACGATCGCGCGGATGTGAGAGGGTGTCGTCCCACAACAGCCACCGATGATATTCGCGCCGCACTCCATCAGCGTGCGAGCTTTGAGAGCGACCATCTCCGGAGTCTCATTATAAACAAGCTTGCCGTTCTCGACGACCGGCAGGCCGGCGTTGGCCTGGACCAGAAGCGGTGTCGCCGAATCAACTTTCCGAAAATCCCTGACGACGTCTATCATCTGGCCAAAACCGTTGCCGCAGTTCGCGCCTATAATGGAAGCTCCGGCGCCCTTCAAAGCCTTCGCCATCTCGGCGGGCGAAACCCCCGTCATGGTACGGTAATCACCTGTCGCTGTCCTGTCGAAAGTGAACGTGCATATGACCTCAAGCTCAGTCGCGTCTCTTGCCGCGCGAATGGCAATCTCAGCTTCATCGATTGCCGACATAGTCTCGATAAGAATCGCGTCGACGCCGCCTTGCTTAAGAGCGGTCGCCTGGAGCCGAAAGCCGTTAAATACATCCGCATCTTTCACGTGTCCCTTCATGGGAACAACGCCCGTCGGGCCTACCGAACCCAGAACGAATACGTCGTCACCTGCCGCTTCTCTTGAAATTGCCGCTGCAGCTTTGTTTAGCTCCGCGGCGCGGTCTTCCAGATCGAAGTGGGCAAGCCTGATCGGCGACGCGCCGAAACTGTTGGTCAAAATAATGTCCGCGCCCGCATCGACGTATCCTTTCGCCACCGCGAATACGTCGCCGCGACGCGTGACGTTCCACAATTCCGGACATTCACCGTGCTGAAGCCCTCGTTCCTGAAGCATGGTTCCCCATGCACCGTCGGAAACCAGTACCCTGCGGCTTCTGAGCGCCTCAATAAGCGATTTCAATTCTTCACAACATTGTTGATAAAATGCGGGAATTTGTCAGGCTCGATGCGCAAATCAAGATGTTGGCGCGTCAGCTCTCACTCATATTCCTGGCTTTGCACGTCATCAGCATAAAGAAACAATTACCGTGTATTTCTTCGGCAGTGTGCGCGTTGATCCAAACAATAAGATTTTTCATTCGGCAAATCTTTTCCTGCATGAAATATAACTTGTCGGTGACATTGAACTATATGACCGAAACGAATGCGACAGGGAGGATAATAAAAATGCCGGGGCGACGAAGTGCGCCAGCACATTAGTCACGCCCGGCCTTTGTAATTGCAAAAGCTCGCTTCGTCCGAGTTTCTTATTTGTCCATTGAATTCAATGCGAACGCATAGGCGCCGATGGCAATGGCTTTGCTTGTGCCGATCTTTGAAATGCCGACGCCTATCCTCATCTCCGAGTCATACTTGACTTTCTTATTCGAACCGTATACCGTCAACTCTGTCGTCGAACCGCGTACGAATTTCTCCCGGTCCGCTTCGCTTTCAAGGTTGTAAACGTGCGCAGCGAGTCGGTGGAATTTCTCGCCATTCGGGCTCGTGAAAGTGCTGTTCATCTCGTCGACGAGATACGGAAGGAAGACAGACGAAGCGCCCGCGAGTCCTCCGCCAATTACAACCAGTCCGTCGATGAGAGTGATCGCGTTTGATATCGCGTCGCCGGTCGCCTCGGCCATCAACCGGAACGCCGATATGGCAGCTTGTTTGTTGCCTTTCTTTTCTCCGATAGCTATCTGATAAATGTCTTTAGGCTCAGGGGTCTCCTCGAACTTGACATTCGCCTCTTTGGCATACCC
>JAJYOS010000443.1 GCA_021796055.1 Bacteroidota bacterium | reverse complement strand
GCATATAATGCGTTCAAAGCTCAACTGCTGCAAAGATCTGACATCAGATATGTATCCCGGGCGAATTGGGTCCCGGGAAAAGCAAGTGATGAAGAGACTTTTTATTGGAGAGGGAAATCTGGGTGGCATCCGTTGGCTTCTTACTCGTTAATTGTAGATCCAGATTTTGTCAAAGCGCTCGGTCTCAGACTGATGGCGGGGCGCGATTTCTCATGGGCAAGACCCTCAGACTGGGCTGACGGCTACATCCTGAACGAAAGGGCCGCTCAAATGATCGGATGGAGTCCTGATTCAGCTATAAATCAGCGGCTTATAGCTTGGTATCACAAGGGACGTGTCATTGGAGTCGTGAAAGATTTCAACTTCAGATCACTGCGCAGAGGGATAGAACCAGTCGTGATGGTGATGGATTCTTCTCTCCGATCAGCGCAGGGTGTTGTGGTTAAAATGTCTTCCAAAGATATTCCGACTACGCTCAGCTACGTCGAAAGAACTTGGAAGCAATTCTCACCCGATTTCCCGCTTGACTATCATTTTGTCGACCAGAGCTTCTATCAGCTATATCGTTCGGAGGAGAGACTTAGCGGAACCTTCCTGGCATTTTCTACGCTTGCGATCCTAATCGCTTGTCTTGGCCTCTTCGGTCTCGCCGCTTATGCAACCGAAAGGCGTACGAAAGAGATGGGAATTCGGAAAGCTCTCGGCGCATCGGTTCCGCAAGTTGTGAGGCTCGTTACTGGCGACTTCATAAAACTCGTCATAATTGCGAATGTTATCGCCTGGCCGTTGGCGTACTATGCCATGGAGAGGTGGCTTCAGACATTCGCATACAGAATTGACGTCGGCCTCTGGAGTCTGATGCTTTCGGGAGGACTGGCAGTGATGATTGCAATGGCTACGGTGAGTGCCCATGCAGTCAAGGCAGCGACGGCAAATCCGGTGGAATCTTTGAGGTACGAATGAAAGAAGTGACATGCCGTGAAAAGGCATCGAAGCGCTACGCTATGAGTAGCGCCGACATCCCGCCTTGCGGGATGGAATCTCTGAGGTATAAGCGATGCCGCAAAGCGCAGAGTGCGAACGACTTGACCGCCCTCTTTGCGTTCTACGCCTTAAAACTAGGAGTAAGTGATGCTTAAGAGCTATTTCAAATCCGCATTTAGAAACATGATGAGGCGAAAACTCCTTTCGGGAACAATGATTGCGGGACTCGCCCTCGGGATATTGTCGAGTTTCCTCCTTCTGACATACGTGATCGATCAATTCAGCTATGACCGCTATCTACCGGACTCAAACCGGATTTACCGGATCACGAGCGATTACCACGGAATGGAGAACAACTTTGCCAGCGAACAAATAGCCCGATGTTATTATGACTGGATTCGCCAGATCAAGACCGATTTTCCCCAGGTGGCTCAGCTGGTCAAGTTCAACAACGCCCCCATTACCGCGGCCACCGCGAACGACAAGACTTTCAAGCCGAACAATTTCTATACGGCAGATTCGACTTTCTTCGATGTATTCAAATTCAAGTTCATACGGGGAAGCCGCGCCAACGCGCTGCAATCTCCCATGTCCGTCGTGCTGAGCGAAAGAATTGCGCATAAGTACTTTGGTAGTTTAGACCCGGCAGGAAGGACGCTGAAGATACGCAACCAATGGTCCAACGCAATCGAATACCACATAACAGGTGTAATGGAGAATGTCCCCGCTAACACCCATTTCCATCCGGATTTTGTAGCGAGTTGGCCCAACAAATATACAGCGGAGAGCTTGGGGTACTACTACATACTCCTCAAGCCTGGGGCAAGCGTGAAGGATCTTGAGTCGAAGCTCGGACAGTTTGTGTCGGCGCACTTGCCGCCGAATGAAGCTTCCGGCTTCTCGCTGCGTCTGCAGGCATTGACCAGCATACACCTTTATTCTCATTTGCAGAGAGAACTGGAAGTGAACGGAAGCGCCACGCAGGTGTACGCACTGCTGATCGTCGCGCTGCTCATCATCTCTATAACATGCATAAACTATGTCAACTTGGCGATCGCGCGGAAGACGGCCTCGCTGAAGGATGTCGGCGTAAGAAGGGTGCTTGGTGCTAGTTCAGGAGGGTTGTTTACACAGAATATCGCCGAGTCGGCCGTTTACGTCCTTCTTTCACTGATACTCGTGCTGCTCCTTTACGAGCCATCCGTCTCTTTGCTCGGCAGTGTTCTGAATTTGAAAATAAATGTCCCGGCATCGACGATACCATACGTGCTGTGTGCGTTCGCCGCTGAGATCGCTTTACTTATCCTGATTTCGGGTGGATATCCCGCGCTCGTCGTAAGACATGTGTCGTCCGCTTCCATCCTGTCATCGAGAAGTCAAACGTCGACGCGTTCGGCAGCAGGAATGCACGGAATGTTTTCCCGCAGAGCATTGCTGATCGTCCAATTCTCCATGGCCATAATACTTATCTCTGCTGTCATTATCGTCTACGAGCAGATGCAGTATGTCGCGAACGTCGATATGGGATACGATACCGACCAGCTCGTTGCGCTGCCGAATATTCCTTTCTCGGCCAGAGAGAAATACGCCGTGTTGAAGAAGGAGATAACCGAGCAGAGTGGAGTCGTCGGGATGACGTCGGCTTTGGAAATTCCTTCGGAGAAGATTGTCGACAACTGCCAGGTGTTCACAGGTGGCGGCTGGGTGAGTAAGAACCCACCGTCTTGTGAAGTATTGCCCGTCGACAGAGATTTTACGAGCGTGATGAAAATGAAACTCCTCGCCGGAGATTCCTTCAGGAAATTCGTCCCTGCCGACCTGGATGCCAAACAGCTAAACAGTGAGAAGGATTTCGAGAAATATTTCGAGACAACGGGGAGGGTATACATCATCAATCAGGCAGCCATGAAAGCCGTCGGGTTCAAGACACCGGCTCAGGCAATCGGAGAACCGATCGGAATCCGTCTTGACGGGATAAACTTCAAGTATGGGCAGGTTGTCGGTGTCGTGCAAGATTTTCACTTTACTTCGATGCACAGCAGGATAGAACCGATTATAATGTTTGTCGAGCCGTTATGGTTCAGTAATGTGATCATCAGGGTACACACGAAAGATCTCCAAAGTACGCTGGGGAATATCAAGAAGGCATGGAATCAGGTGAACCCGGAATATCCTTTCGACTATGAGTTCGTGAACGAAGCATTCGCGGCAAAATACGTTGCTGACAACCAGTTCAAGGCGGTTATGGGGCTTTTCTCGGCGATTGCTATTGTTATTGCCAGTATCGGGCTGTTCGCCGTATCACTGTTTACGACCGAGCGCCGCATGAAAGAGATCGGAGTCCGAAAGGTGCTGGGCGCGTCCGTTCCCGAGATTGCTGCGATGTTAACGGGAGATCTTGCGAGGTGGATTCTTCTGGCAAACGTTGTCGCGTGGCCGCTTGCGTACTATGCCTTGAACAGATGGCTGCAGGGATTTGCATATCACATTACCATCGGCATATGGGTCTTTCTCGCGGCGGGTCTTTTCGTCCTGGTCGTCGCTGCGCTCACCGTCGGCATAGAAGCTGTGAGGGCTGCCTCGGCAAGTCCGGTGGAGGCCTTACGATATGAGTAGCGCCGAAATCCTGCCTTGCGGGATCTAATCTTTGAGGTATGAATAATGTCGAAATGCGAACCTGCCTGCCGGTAGGGAGGGATCCGGCTTTGCGGGATGGAGAGTGTAAGGTTATACAGAGACGCACCGAGAATCAAAGGAGTTTCACAGAGAAAGAAATTCTCTGTGTACCTCGGCGGGACCCCAGAAGGGTCCTGCGGATCCCCAGGGTCCATCACGCTGCGAAATGGTCAAACAACTGCTCTAGCGCAGGCGAGAAGGAGAAACGGTGAGGTGAGTGATTAAGATGGTCCGAATGAAAACGAACCGGTCAAGAGTACAGAGAGATCAAGAATGGAATTGAATAGTGAGGATACGTATAAATCACTTAAGACTTATCATCATGAAGCATCCCCAATGCCGCCTTTGTTGGCTTACTCTGAACTTGTCCTCGACACCACGAAGCCACCGATGATAGCGGCGATTGGCTTCAATTTCTTTGCAACGGGGTCCGGTTCAACGACAAAGTTTTCGAGCGTGGTTGCCCCAAGAAGACACAGCGAATCTTTCGGTCCGAAAATAACTGAACAGGTGTGCGTCTCTTTCAATTCGGGAATAGTAAATTGCGCTTCGCCCTCGAGACGGCGTTCTTTCCGCCCATCGGCTAGAGTTACCTCTCTCGATATTCTCGGCTCAATTCCGATCGCTTCCAACCGATCTCCGGGAACGAAGCTGTGGAACGCACCTGTGTCGACCCAAAAATCCTCCTCGAAGAACCGGGTCGGGTCGGCCGGATTGGCCACCTTCGCCTTGACTTTGAACATGCCCATTTTCGTCTCTATCATCCTTTCCTCTCGAAGGCAATTTACCGGTAAACGGAAGGGAAGTCAACCGACCGGTAGAGCGCAAGAACGAAAGCGCATTATGTCGCCGCACCGCGGGGTTTGCGCTACGCCGCCTAAAACCTGGAGTAAGCGATGCTAAAGAACTACATCAAGACGGGTTTCAGACACCTTCGAAGATCGAAGACATATTCTTTCATCAATATCATTGGCTTCGCTTTCAGCCTGGCCTCCGCGATAATGGTATTACTATATGTACAAAACCAACTGTCGTTCGATCGGTTTAACAAGCACGCCGGCAGGATCTATCGCGTGATCAAGTACATGGACTTCAACGGACGAAAAACTATCACACCGATAACCGGCGCGCCGGTCGCCCGAACCCTTGCCCGTGAAATTCCCGGAGTGAAGCAGGCGACGAGACTGTTCCCGGCCCGCACCTACTGGGATTGCTCAGTGGGATACAAGGGAAGATTCTTCCCGGAGGAACGTTTCTTCTTCGCCGACTCGAACTTCTTCAGTGTGTTCAGTATACGTTTGCTTGAAGGGAATCCGTCGACGGTTCTTCGAAATCCAAACAGTGTGCTGCTCACGCGCTCCTCCGCGGAAAAGTATTTCGGCGACGAAAATCCGGTCGGAAGAACGTTGCAGGTATTCCTCGGACAAAATAGATACACACTGGAGGTTACTGGGGTCACACAGGACGTTCCTGCTGATTCCCACTTCCATTTCGATTTTCTCGCCTCACTCTCCACTCTTCCATTCAGCCGCTCAACGTCGTGGTGGCCGAATCCATTCTATACTTATGTGCTCATTAAGAAGGGAGTCTCTTCCTCGAAGATTGAAGGAGAGCTGCCTCCCGTAGTTCAAGAGCATGTCGGTCTCAGCCAGCGGCATTACGGATTGATGCTCCAGCTTCTTACTTCGATTCATCTCAATTCGCATTACCAATTCGAGATCGGGACGAACGGACGCATGACGGATGTTTACATTTTTGAAGTAGTAGGTCTGCTGCTGATCCTGGTATCGTTGATAAACTACGCGAATCTTGAAACGGCGCGCGCCGCTTCCCGCGCGCGTGAGATCGGTGTGAGGAAAGCGTGCGGCGCGAACCGCACGCAGCTCTTCCTGCAGCTTATGTCGGAGGCTGTCATATCTGTCGTTTGTGCCGTCGTCATATCGGTCGCGCTTGCAGAGATACTCCTCCCTTTGTTCAATAGTCTGGTTCGGGCTTCGATGAAGATCGTGATGATCGGTCGGGGAAGCATCCTTCCCGACCTTTTGATCATGGCCGCCGGGCTGAGCCTGCTATCAGGATTCTATCCCGCTTTAGTGATCACGTCATTCGGGGTGTCCTCGAATCTTCGGGGGAGAATGGCAAATGGGCACGAGGGGCGGTGGCTTGGCGGGGGACTTGTAACGCTCCAGTTTGTGATATCAATTGTTCTTATTATTGCTGCTCTTGTTGTCCGAAGGCAAATGCTGTACGTT
>JAJYOS010000442.1 GCA_021796055.1 Bacteroidota bacterium | reverse complement strand
GAAAGGATCACCGGGGTCAACGTACGTGATAACATGTCCGGGTTCATTCGGCGGTGTGATTGGCGTGCCGCTGACTAATTTGCCCTGCAAGACGTTCCACCACTGAGTTGACTCATTTGCATGACCCATGAATGGCAATTTCCATAGATAATCGGGTGAGCTGGAAACATCCTTTGTGAAAGAAGTCATTGACGCACCAGTTGCGCTCTTTGCCGGACTCGCAAGTACTATGAATCCACAGGCAGGAGGATTGGCGCCAAATACTTGGTCAGTATCATTTCCATTGTACATATATCCCAAAGACAAAAGGCTATCACACCCGGGCAAATCGTCAACAGATCCTCCGAGATCTATGTCGTTAAACCGGCCGAAGTAAGTACTATCGTATCCATGGCTGGACTTATTTATAACGTCCATCAAAATGAAGATAGTGTTTGAGAGAGGACCAATGTCATTGTAGCCAAAGACATAATTGTGTATCTCAAGACCCATCGGCAAATTGTTGGGTCTTGTTTCGCGTGAGTCTGTGGTGTCAAGGTCGTTCATGACCCAATATGCATTTAGATCTCCAAGCAATTTCGGAGTTCCATCGGGATTTAGCGGCGCCCCGGTTTTGGCCGAGTTTTTCACCCAACTCTGGTAGTCCGCACTTGCAATTGTTGAAGTGTCGGAGAGGACTAGTATTCTGTATGTTGAGTCGTAGGGATTGCTCGCAACGGACAGGTTGGTGTCAGCGTAAGTTCCTTTAATCGTGCCCGGTTGATAATTTGTGAGGAGGTAAGAAATGGCAGTTCTCACTGAGTCGTACTCATCTTTTCCTGCCACGCAAAGTCCAGCAGTAAACACGAGATTCTTCTTCGTGCTCGCCGGCCAGAAGAGCCCTTCACTGGAAAAATTTGGATTAGTAAACACATCCCCATTGTTTATGAGATATCCTCTTAGCGAGTCAGGCTGAAAAATAACGGATGAGGAATATTTCTGTTGTGCCGATGAAGTATTTTCAGATTTTGTTTCGTCATTGTCGAACAAATAGCCTTTTGAATCAGCCTTGCGATCTCTTGCGATTGCGTAATTGTTCAAAGATAAAGGGCATGGAGATGTTGAAAATGGTCCACTTTCGACGTGCCCCGGCGATGATTTTAAAAGATCTCCTGAACGTGCAACTACCTTGTAATAGTAGCTTCCCATGTTACAGGTTATTGACGTATCGATAAAAACTGTGTTGGCATAACTGGATGAAATTAGTATATATGAGGTAGAGGTAAGAGTGCGTCTATAAATGTCGTAGATCGAAGAAGCTGGTTCCGAAGCTGCCCACCGCAGTTCGGGATGAGAGTAGGAAGGGCCCCAAGTTACCGATAGATTACTCGGATTCGTGGGTTGGAATTTTGAAGTCGAAGGATTCGAAGGGACGTAATAATCTAATATTCGAATTGTGCTTGAAGGCGTGTATGTGATCCAGTTCAATCCAAAGATGCTGAACTGGAATGTTCTTGTAACTGTCGAAAACCTAATCCAGATGTCAGCGTTAAACCGATCATCACGTAAGTCAAGATAGATTGAATACACGCTTCCGTTAGCAGCAAGAGTTTTGGGTTGTACATCAAAATCAATTCTTACAAGTCCATATGGAAGATACCGCTCACTGTTCAGCTTATTGCAGCCCCAGTCGACGGAATTTATGCTGTTTATGAAATCAAATCCGTACGGCCATCCTGTACTTACGGACTCGAAAACCGAGTCATACACTACAGCGAAAGGACCGCCTTCAATACTATCTGTAATCATGTAGGAAGCTCCCCACATTGTTCCTCCGACGTTTGTAGCTGAAACCGTACACGATGAGCCAGCCTGAGTTAGACCCACGTAGATTTCCCAACTGCGATTAACATACATCGGTTTTTGAGCAAATGTAGTAACCGACATGATAACCACAATAAAGATTGTAATAAACGCTCGCATGATTAGCTCCTTTTTTTCCCTGGTTTAAATTAATTATCGTTGGGAGTAGAGTCAATAATACCATTTGGGGCACTCTAATTGTCCACCACGAATAAAATTTGGTGTGAAGAAGAATGATTGATAGGTCTCCCGTCTAGGTCTTCCTCCGTAATCCGCCAGTGACAGAAGTCAGTCAGAACCTTGCGAAGGTTTGGAACCTTGGCAAAGTTGTATTCTATTCGGGACGGCGAGGGTGTCTTGTCCTAACCACCCCGTCACTGAGAAGGTGTGAAAGAATTACGAGACAACGGGTTGACATAACAACATAGCTATATTATAGTTAAGTGTATAATAAGTTTGGGTCTTGATTATTGGCCAATTGGACTCAGTTGTCTAAGGGAGGTTGGGAATGAAAACCAAGGGATTTCGTCGCTGCTTACTTGGAATCGTACTTCTTCTTGCGTCCGAAGCACCGAGTCAGAGCATTAGCCCGCAGGTTTACAATACCGGCTGGGAGATTTACGTAGGTCTTGCGGATGTAGGCACGGTTGCGACCGTCTCAGCCGCAAATGCTGGAAATGCTATGTGGGGTGCTTCGTTTTTGTTGACCGATAGCATTAGCGGGGATCCTTTTCAAATTGCCTATATTGCTGATGACACAAACAGTTGCGTCTGCTGGCCCTACGGTTTCGATTTTATTAGTAGTATCGGCGGGCCCGACCGCAAGGTGTGCTCAAATGCTAACGGTGAACGATACCTGCCATATTCACTTGTGAGGCTTGACTTTAATGTCAGTCAAGGATCAGCTGCGGGCATAAACACCTATTCAATTTATCTTGACATGCGTGATGACAGATTCTGGCGGCTAAACTCGGGTGATATGTGGATTCGATTTTCACTTTCAAGAAAGGTTTTTGAGTTTTGCTTTGGGAGTTTCACGAACGGACAATTTGTCCAATACAGTTCGGGGAGTGTGATAAGGATATGGGATTATTACAATCCTTCTATTCAATCCACGAACCGCTTTCAGCCTACCACACCCACAAATTTGCAGATTAGTTGGGATGCGTCATACACTCACCCGCAACTGAGGTGGAATGCTTCAGAGCCATCATCGGCGGTGTATGATATATACAGGCGTCCAAGCACTTCAAACACATACACACAGATAGCTTCGTATTATTCTAACACTGTTTATGTTGACAATTCGACAAGTTGCGGACGTGCAAGTTATTATTACAAGGTTGTTGGAGTTTCAGGAGATTACAGCGAGACATCGGCGGGATATACAGAGGCTGCGTTTTCAACTTATCCTTGCCCTGCGTTCTTGGCGGGCTCAACGAAACCAACAAACAACGATGCAATGGGTATGCAAGCTCAGGATTTGGAGAAGAGAAATGAAATAAATTCTGTTGAACAGAAGTATTCATCATTTGTTACGTTTCAACCTAACACACTGAGAGGATATCTATCTAATAATGGGTTGGTTTTTGCTGACAGCGGTAATAGTAACGCCGAAGGTCTTTTCTGGCCTGCGAACACCAAGAAGAACCTTGTCTTTACTTCGGGTTTATGGGTGGCAGGTAAGGATGAGAGAGGAGATGCACGGAGTGCCGTAAGCGATTATGTCACAAGCTACCAGCCGGGCAACATCAATGGCGCGTTTGTAGATACGAACTATTCGATTGCCGGTTATCCATACGCTCCTGTGTTTAAGATGCTGGTTTTATCCGACACATCGACGCCTTCGGATGAGGAATATCAGCGTTGGGTAAGCGATGCATCTTTGACGGGGGCGCCGTTGAACAGTGACGGGACGCCGAAGTTAGTGGGAAACTTGAATGCATATTGGGTAATGAACGATCTCGACACATCGTCCGCAAGTTTGATTAGGCCATCAGCTCCCCCCATGGGACTTGAGGTTCACAGTTACGTTTTCGGATTTGAGGGGCAATGTCCGATTTCTCAAGCGATGTTTCTCGTAATGAACGTCATCAATAAGAGTGTTCACACATACGACAGCACATATTTCGGTTGGTTTTCTGATATCGATCTCGGCGATGCAAATGATGATTTGCCCGCTTGTGATACACTCCTGTCGCTTGGTTACATGTATAATGGAAGAGATACCGACAACGTGTATGGCATTCCGCCTGCATGTGGATTTGTAATTCTTAAGAGTCCTGCTGTTTCCAAGAGCGGTGCAAAGATGACATCGTTCATGAAAGATGTGTCGGCAGGTAATACATGGCGGTTGCCTTGGTTAGGCGATTCGTTGTTTTCCAGGAAAGTGCTATTAGTGTTGAGTGGAAAAAGGCAAGAAGGTTACCCGTTGGTTCCGCCTAATGAGCCGGGACATGTCATAACCTATGTTGATCCGGGTGATCCTGTAACAGGTACCGGCTGGCTTGCAACAGCAGAGCAATTGTCAGAGGACGACAGATTTCTTCAGGGTTCAGGCCCGTTTACATTTACGCCGGGCGATACCGAGAGTTTTGTTGTAGCATTCATCGTAGCGCAGGATGCATCAAGATTAAGCAGCATAACAAAGTTGAGAGAGTATGTTCCGATTGTTCAGGCGAAATGGAACGAAGTCGCATCAAAGCTGACCGATATAAGGGACAAAAGTATCGGCACCATTCCGAAAGGCTTCTTTGTTTCGGAAGGATATCCGAATCCATTCAACCCATCCACAGCATTCAGAGTAATGCTACCTGAGAGGAGCAGGATAGATGTAAAGGTGTATGACATATTGGGGAGAGAGATAAGACAACTGACAAATATGGAATACGGAGCAGGGACATACGAGTTAAGCTGGGATGGAAAGAACAATATGGGGGCATTGGTATCATCGGGGATATATTTATGTGTGATGAGAGCTTATGATGCACAGAAAGGTGGAACGATGCTCGTGAGAAAGGTTGTGATGGTGAAATAAAGTTGCAATTCAAAAAGACGGCATATGGACTTTTCCAGATTGTTGCTTAAATTGTGAGTGTTTTATAAATTGTTGCTGAATTTCTGGAGGTAAAGATGGCAGAGAAAAAATGGTATAACGTGTTCGTTTCAGTTGAAGACGAAGAGAAAAAAGGCGAGCAAACACAGGCCGCTGAAGGACAGAGGCGTTTAGAGATTGCCGAGCCAGAGCTTGAGCAGCCCGTTGCCCGTGTCGGCGAAGAATTGCCGAGCTTTGAAGCGATCTTTCAGGCATTCGGGATAAAGGAGCCGGCGAACGGATTTACAGTCTATCGCGCTGAAGAACTCTTGAAAAGTGTCTATCTGAAAAACGCATCGCCGGAAATCAGACGCAGTGCATTGATGGTTGCTCTTGAAGCGCTGCGAATTCCCCCCGAAGAAGTCATCCAAGATGCTGTTAAGCGTGATAAGGCATTGACACAGTTTGAGAAAATTGAAGAACGCCGATTGCGCGAACTCGAGCAGAAAAAGAGCGAAGAGAATAAGCGTCTTCAGGAAGAGATGGAAAGAATCTTCAACGAGATTCGCGAAAAGATGGAAGATAACAACAGCATGTTGAAAGAAACGCGGGAGAAATTCCAGTCCTGGCAGCAAGACAAGGAGAAAGAGGAGCAAAGGCTTTCCAATGTTCTCCAGTATTTCGTTGCGCAGGAAGTGCCTGAGCAAACGCATACGACCAAGCGGAGACGTCCCACTCCTCCCGAGAGTTGAAATAGAAAATGGCAGTCCTGATTTTTCTATATAGCCTGCCATGCGGCATTACAAAGCGATTTTGACGCATGGCTCGAGTTAGAATCGAACCGGGTGGCAAGGTGCTCATTGCCGTCGTAATCTTTGGCGCCTTGCTTTTTTTGTTTTTTATGGTGAAGGGGACTGAAAGTACGAAGACTCTGACGTCTCCGCTCCCGGCGCCCGTTGCCGAAAGCACGCGGACTAAAACATCCCAACCCCCATTGCCAGCTGCCGCAAACTCGCAGAATGTTAGCGAGCAAACGAGCGAAGCCGAGGTACCTACACAAAATATTCCCGATGATA
>JAJYOS010000441.1 GCA_021796055.1 Bacteroidota bacterium | reverse complement strand
ATCCAGTGCTGCAGACAGCGTTGCCGCAGAATTCTACGACATGCACGATAGTACCACAGGCGCAACCAAGATTCTCGGTGGGCAGGACCTTGCGGCCGCCGGCGTTGGGCCCACTGCAGATGGTCTGGAGTGAGTCGACGAAACTGAGCATGAAATATTTTTCCGCGCGATCGTGTGATCGCTTGAAAAGCACGGAGTCGACAAGCACATCCGTTTTCTGTTTTTCATAAGTGATTGAACACTGCGCAACGTTTGCTTGGGGGCCGGAGATAACAACATAAAAGACTTTTTCTTCGGTGGTGAATGGAGCAAAGTAGTTAACATGGAGGTTGGGATACATAACGGTAATAACGTGCGTATTGTCTTTATAGAAAGTCTTGATCGGCCGTGACTTTGTTGTGATAGCAATTTTTCGTAAGAACGGTTCCACATAATTAGCAGAGTCGTAAGCTTGAAAAATATCCGGCAAGACTTCTTCTACCTCGGCACGCCGTTCGTTATACACCGCAGCAATTGGTCCGTTCGACGTCACAAGCTGATAGAACGACTTCTTGGGGCCCCGAGGTGGATTGAACTGTTTCTGATAGTCGCGCTGATTATAAATTCCAATCGGGCCATAGACGATACCCCCCGGTCCGACCATGTTGTACACACGTACTGCGAGAACATTGGTCGCTTTCAACAATTTAGTCGGAATCTTGTAAATGCGAAGCTTATCGTATGCGGTCTCCGAATCAGGAGGAAATCGGCCCATCCCTCCGATACGCACACCGTTCAGATACGATTCGTCTGCATCATCAATCTGGCCGAGAACAAAGTAAACGCTGTCTCCGGCCAAGGCCTTCTGAATCCTGAAATGCACGCGGTACCATGCGATGCCGAGATAACCCCAGTATGATGGAACTTCGATACGTGCCCAGGTGCCGTCGACGAACTGGGGATTAACATAAACTGAACTATCGCTGGTCGTAAAGCGCCATCGTTCCGGAAGAAGGATCGTTTGAGAAAACGGATGTGCAAGTCAAGAAAAGCAAGAAGAGTAAATATTGGAGTGGTCTTGTAAGAGATCGGTGCATTCAGACAATCCCGAAAAAGTGGTTAGAACAATTACACGCGCCGTGTCGTCCTGAACAAGGATAGCGGAGCCGGTCCTTGCTAAGGTTTCCATACTCTACTGCCACTATCGGGGCCATTGAAACTCAAACCTTATCAAAGTTGTCCTCGTTTCTCTAACTGATGAATTACCGAGACTCTTGAGCACAGGCAAAATTATTTCCATCCACCCGTGTTCCACCGTTCAAAAACCAAGTCCTACTGTAAATCTCTGGGTGTATCCAAGTCTTCCGGCATTGGCGTACCCATAATCAAACCTGAACAGGTAATTCCCCATATCGTACTCCACTCCGGCTCCGAGTGTCAATCCAGAGCTAGCGTCGCTTTGGTATCCTGAAAGGCTGATATCCCCTCCGCGCAGGTTCTGGTACCCTGCGCGAAGCGAAAACATCTTCATGAACTTCCACTCGCCTCCGAAGCTTATGCTTTCAGTGTTGTCGTTCGGATGATACGCGTCAAGAACAAAGTTGAAAACGTTGTTATCTCCAATCTTAAGTTTGTACCCGAGTCCGACACGAAAGAGGATCGGAAGCGGGTAGCTGTCTGTAAGCGCCTGGCCCGGTAGACTATTATTGTCTCCGTTGTTGGATGGATTAGGAGCATAAGTAATTTGGATATCAGTCCCCTCAAATCTTCCCTTGGTTCCGAAGTTCGAGATACTTGCACCAAGCCGCAGGACGTCCGGAATAATGTCATACAAGGTGCCAAAATCCACAGCGAACGCATCCATCGAAGTGTGCCAGATTGTCTCTTGAATATACTTTGCCTGCATGCCGGCAGAGAATCTATCCGTGATTCGTTGACCGTAGCCTACTCCGACTGCCAAATCAGACACGGAGTATTGTTCCCCGGTGCCAAGAGGCTGATCCACAGTCCTAACTTCAATACTCCCTGAATTAAGTGCGGTCACGCTCAAAAGTAGGGTATTGTCCGAACCGACTTTAATCGCAGCGGTAGCGTAATCGTAAGTTATGCCTGCGAGCCAGGTCGAGTGAGTGAATTCCACATCCGAGTTCAGCATGGCTCCGAGGGCACCCGGATTGTAATAGGCAGAAATAGCCTCATTCAAACCGCTCACACCGGCATTTCCCATTGCCGCCGTGCGGGCACTCGGCTCAATCAGCAGAAACTGGCCTACGGTCGTTCCCACCTTTGACTGTGCCATGATCGTGGAGAACGAGCAGAAAAGAACAACAAAAGAAAACCGCAAAAACGCTGAGGCGGTGAGTCTTAACCTCTTAACTTCAAACCTTCTCATTTTCTCGCCCCTCAGTCTCATTTGATGATGGCAAACTTGCAGATGTATTTTCCCACGGGTCCGGCATCAACTTGATATACGTACAAACCCGGTGCAACATCAAGATTGTCCTTCGTTCTCAGATCCCACGCAACCATACCGGAAGTCGAATTGTTTAAGTACAACGTCTGGACAAGGTCCCCGTGAACGGTATATATCCTTATGGTACAGCTCCGCGGTAGACTTCTGAATTCTATCCTCCGATCTCCACGGCCGAATACCGCAAATGGAGCAGGCTCAAAACTGGCCGACGCAACGTAGGGATTAGGCACAACATACGGATGGTTCACCGCAAACGCGGACTTTGCATCGGCATTGCTTACAGCCTGCGCATTGGTGGTGAAACTGAATGTATCCGCCGGAGCAAGAGGGAGTTTCAAAGCAAGCTGGTACACGTCGCCAACTCCCGGTGGAACGAACTGCCTCCCTGAAGAGAGCCCTGTTGTGTCAAATTGAATTCGCCATGTGGACCAATAGGCTTTGGTCTTCTTGTCATATGTTGCAACGTCGATGTACTTATTGCGGGCATCGAGCTTCCCATCTTTGTTGGGATCGTAGAAGAAGCATTTGAGATTAACATCCCCGCTGTCGGTATGCGAGATCACCCTAAAGTTCACCGGCTCACGTGGAAAGGTGGTTGTTGGAACTTTTGCCATAGAAGTGTCGAGAGGTACATTACTAAACGTTATTGTCAGGCTGCCCGGATATCCCGCCCGCCGGTAATTGATCGGCGTCGGATTCTGACCGAGGTATTGATTCTGCACATAAGTCGGAACCATAATGTTGGTCAAGTTGGCAGTTGCGCTGTTTATCCAACCGCTGGAGGCGGTATCGACCTCTACCGTGGGTATCGAGTATATGATCGGGAGAAGACCATCTGCAGTGGGCCCAACGCCGGCGGCCGCAAGGTCCTGCCCACCGAGAATATTGGTTGCGCCTGTGGTACTATCGTGCATGTCGTAGAATTCTGCGGCAACGCTGTCTGCAGCACTGGATCTGAAGGAAATGAAGTAATGATGCTGCTGTGGTACGATATTAGAATTGACGACCTGAACTTGCAGCGTTCCCGCACCTTCGCCGGAGGAATGTTGTATATTGTTTGTCGATGCAGGAACATAGCCCAGCGCTTTCGGCCCCGGCCGCACCTCTACAACATTCTTCGGTAAAATTGTACCACCAAGCTGTGTGCGGGATACGGCTATCGCATTTTCAGAAGGATAATATCCGAGTGAATCAGAGCCGTAGTTATAGGCCGTAACCGCATAGAAGTAATCTTGTCCATTCTTAACCGTTGTATCTGTGAAGGTGTGAGTAATGCCCGTTTCGCTGCCAAGATAGTACGCCGTGCCTTCGACCGTCACGCTTGAGTATCCTTGAATCCCGTCCTTCAAATCAAACTGCGCAATTGGTTTCCCATTTCCTATCGCACCGGTTCCCCGTGCGTTTGTTACCACACGAGGATCAAGAAACTCGGGGTCGGTAGAACGATAAATACGATATCCCTCAAAATCGTTCAAGTTAGTAATCGGATCTATTCCTTTTTCAGCTGCGTCATCCCATGACAATCGAACGTAGTGGTCACCTGTTTCGGCAGTGAGTGTAGGCATCGGCGGCGGAACTGCGAACTGATAGCTGGCATTGTAAATTAGTTGCACGATGTGGACGGTGTGTTCAAGCTCATACAAGTCGCTGCCGTACGCAAGCGCAAGGCTGAAACGATCATCATTGCCAGCATTCAAGATGAAAGTCCCAGATGCGAAGAGAAAACCGATATTATAATCCAGAACAACAGGAGAGTCAAACCTATCTGCTTCGACAGGAGATGTCCACATATCATAAAGTCTCTCGGGCCAATGGCTGACATCAGTGAAAAATACCACGTTATCTACGGGTCCGCCGGGGTTATTTGCGCCGGCTCCTATGCGGTTCATCTTGAATCCGGTCAAACCAATTTGGTCAGATTCATTAATATCGGTTATATCGAAATTGGGCTCGCCTTCAGTTGGAATACCGTCGCCTTCACCTATGTCATGCGTGTTAGGGATCCCATCTGCCCCTACGTCGTCGAGCGAGGCTACCCAATTCATGTTTTCATCACCTGTCCACCATACGCCCGCACGATATGCCGGTGTTTGTGTGATAGGACCATAATAGGCTTGGAACTTGGTAATGTTATACTTTTCAGGATGAGCTTTTATCCAAGCCATGATGTTATCCTGTCCCACGATCTTTTGCCCAGGACCACTGTGTTGACTCTCATCTGTGATTCCATCATTGTCATTGTCGATGCCGTCGTACGAGTTGCCGGGGGTCTCCATATAAGCATAGCCTAGGTAGCCTGTCTTTGCGCAATTGCTCGTGAGATCGACTCCATGTCCGCCGAGAGACCAGCAGTAAACCAAATTTATTTTAGTGGAATCGTTGCCATGTCCTGTCTTAAAAAAGGAAACGTAAGACGCATCGTCTTCATCTCCAGAATTAACACCGTCACAGTTAAACATTGATGAGCTTCCGACTCCGGAGTCCATATACAATCCGAAAATTATGTTATTATTGTAGTCCGTTGTTCCTTCATTGAATATGTCGTAGTGCCAAAAGATCACGTTCTGTGCCTGGACGTTAGCCCATTGAAACCCACGTACTTGGACCATCAATCCCAGTCCGCATCGAGTTGAATCCCGGCTGTCAGGATAGTAATTGTTTGGACTAAGTGGGATGTTTGGATTGGCGGCATGTTCTGGATAATTATTCCATGCATCATAAAAATCGTCGTCCATGACCGTGTAGCTTTCCTGATCGGCATTTGGTCTTTTGCCAAAATAGCCGTCCCATGAACCGGGCCAGCCCGGATCAGTTGGGTCGTTAGCCTTATCGGGCCAGGTGGCAGGCCAGGTCCTGGGGTCGTTACTGATCGCAGGTGATCTCCCCACGTTGATTGCCGGATCAGCCTGAAAATAACCGGGACGTGGTTCAAAGCGCATGACACGCGGGGGAATGTGATTCGGGCTTATCCCTTGGCGCTCGCGGTAGCCTGTCTCCATGATATAAGTGGGGTTTCCGTTTCGTTGATTTATCTTCGCAAGTACAAACGGTGTGATACCGTCGGAATAATTCATTCCACTTCCTTTCGGAACTTCAACCGAATGAAACACGCTCAGGGGGACCTTTGTCGGGTCGCCGTAATTACCGTAATAATCTCCCACCATCCCGTAGTTGTAGAATGTCGTCCTTATATTGTTGGCATCGTGCGTGCCCTCGCGTTCGGCACTTATTTGTCCTCTTAAGTTTGCAGGCGTATCAGGCAAAAGCTGGCCCCATGCTCGAAAGGGTGCTATTAATAATATGATAATGAGCAAAAACGAGAAAGGATGTTCCGAAATTCGAAATATATTACTCATAAATTCTTCTCCTCATACTCATCACCTTCGTTCATTGATTTCCCAACGAAATCCCGATCTCGATGCGGCGAGGCGAATAAAAACGACTTGGATCGGCAAGACCTATATAATCGTTCGTCGGATTCAGCTCAATATGAATTTGGTTTCAAA
>JAJYOS010000440.1 GCA_021796055.1 Bacteroidota bacterium | reverse complement strand
CCATGGAACGAATGCCCGAATATCCATCCGGCATTTGAGACTATGGCGAAACTTGGATTCAAAAACGTGAAGGTGCTTTACCTCCCATCGAGTTTCAGGGACGATTGGATAGAGAAGGGTTATCCTTCTGAGACGGTCAAGCAAGCTATCCAGAAATAATCTGGGCCGGAGTCACTTCTTCCTGCCGATCCATGCCTTAGAAACGATATCGATTACTTGCAGGGCATCCAAGCTCCCTGCCGCTGCTCCTTTCTCGAAGTCGCCTTCGTCGCGGGCCATTCTGTTTGTTATGTGCGCAAAGCAAATGACAGGCTTCTGCCTTGCTTCGGCGAAGGCATAAAGGGCCGCGGCCTCCATCTCAACTCCCATGATGCCAAGGGCGCGGCAGTTCTCAATTGCCGATTCAGTCTCCCGAAACGGTGCGTCGGTCGTCCATGTCGCGCCGCGATAAACGTGAGCCAGGTTTTCCTTGAAAGTACCGTCGAGCATTGAAAGCAGCGAAGGAGAGATATGACTGAACTCTGTCGCTGGAAGATAATGGTAGCTTGTTCCTTCGTCGCGCAAGGCTTTCTCGATCAAAACAAAATAAGGCGGCTCCCTCATTTCGACAATTTGCCCGGCCGAGGTAACGCTTATGAGGAGCTCACAGCCAGAGGCGAACAGTTCCTCAGCTACCAGCACGGCGAACGATGCGCCCACCGCACAACCAATAATCCCAAACTGAATGTTGTGGTCCATGTATGCATACAGGTCAGTGTGGTAACAAGCCCAGTTCGGGTCTTTTTCTGCAAGCTTTTCTGACACCAGCCAGCGGACGATGTCTCCATCGGGATCGAGGATGCAAATCGCCGGGACATTTTCCAACGGCAGCAACTTCTGGCGTCTCGCCTCGCGAAGGAGGTTCTCCGAAGTAAAGACTGATGGCTTCGCATAATCCTTGTTGGATAGGATCGGTGGTACGGACATAGTTATGCTCTTCCTGTTTTCGTAAGTGTTCTAAAATTAGCCAACCCCTTTCGTTCCTGCAATCGCGTGACCGACGGAAAGCATCAGAGGAATATGACCCGTGAGGTTGGCTCCGCCCTGGGCTCGGGAATGGAGGCGGGGCTGACGAGGTCAACGATCTGAATCGATTCCGTCAGGAATCGAGGCGGGGTCTCCCGAAGGGATACTTCGACGGGGTTCACCCCCGGTGAGGAAGAACTCGCGATCCGTCTCATTCGATCCGGGTCTTCGACCTCTCCGCTCCAGCAAATAGAAACCCGCGTCTTCCGCTGGCGTTTTGTTTACTGGCGGGGTTGACGAGGCCGATAGATGCGGCTCGTTCACGAAAGTGAAAGAGACGCACTTCCCGACTTTATCGGGACGGCCTCGTGCGTGACTTACCTTAATGAGAAATCAAATCTCGAATATACTTCCGGCTCTTCATTCTCTTTATCTCTCTTTCCCTATCCAGAGCCTTCGTCTTCGTCCCGTATTCCTCGAAGTAGACCAATTTCCAAGGCCGCCTTGCTCTGGTTGACCGTGTCCAACCGTCATTGTGTCGGGACAGCCGAAGCATCAAGTCCTCTGTTGACCCGACATAGAATGAGCTATTCTTCACACTCCGTATGACATATGTGTAATAAGACATGACGCTCCCACAAATGAGAAAGCCGAAGAACTAGAATGTTCTGCGGCTCCTTGGCGGGGTTGACGAGGCTTCCCGACTTCGTCGGGACGACCTCCTGCGTGACAGGCATAACCAAGGCCACCGTGCGAACTGGAATTGATGATTTTAGAGCGTATTCAAAGATTCTGTGGTACTGAGAAGTATGTTTTGGTATGAAAGTGTGTCAAAGGTGTGGGGTATATGTGGAAGAATTTCTGGTGTGATTTCTCCGGAGAATTTCCCGTTGGGATCCTTCCTCCACTGGAACAGTCGATTTCGAATCTTGCAGATCGAATTGAATTAATGTAGTGTTGTTTCTTTCGGGCTTGCATTATACTTTTTGACACCGAAGTGACCTCAAAGAGTATACTATGGCGCATAAAAACATAACACAGCTTGGGAAGAGAGAGGCGGAATTTCTCGCCTTGATGTCCTCTAAGAACGCTGGAGCATTTGCTTTTGTCGAATCCGTGGGGTTTTGGAAGTCACAAGAGCTTGCAAAGAAAAAACTTCATCTCCTCGAGAAGAAAGGCTGGCTGGCCAGAATTGAGCGCGGCAAATATTTAGTAATTCCTCTTGAGGCCGGACCCGCTCGCCAGTGGAGTCAGGACGAATACATCGTTGCTCAATCTCTCGTCCAACCTGCAGCTGTCTCTTACTGGACAGCTATCCATCACTGGGGCTGGACGGAACAGATCCCGCGCGTTGTTTACATCCAGACAACGAAGAGAAAAAAATCAAGGAAGAAGGACGTCTTTGGTGTTACTTATGAGTTTGTGACAGTACCCAAGAGGAAGTTCTTCGGGCATTCTAAAGAATGGAGAGACGGGAAGCAGATATTGGTCACGGACAAGGAAAAGACCCTGGTCGACTGTGCAGATGACGTTGAGCGAGCAGGCGGAATTCAGGAGCTTGTGAAAGCAGTTAAGGCAGCGTCCAAGGAAATTTCCTGGGCCCTCCTGAATGAATACGCGGACAGAATTCGGAATGGAGCGGTCAAGAAGAGGCTCGGATTTCTGTTCGAGACGATCGTACCACACCTGTCTCAGGAAGCCGAGTCAGTTATGGAATCTTGGCGGAATTCACTTTCTGCTGGCATTGCTCCTCTCTATCCTTCGCTTGGGAGAAAGGGAAAGATTTCTACCCGGTGGGGCATCATCGATAATGTAGGTCTCAAATGATTGCCGCATCAGAAGTAAGGACCGTGGCCGGAACTTTAGGGGTGGGAACAAATGTCATTGAACACGACTATGTGTTAAGCTCGTTTCTGCACTATCTGTACCAGGACGATTCAGTGATGAAGAACTGGATATTCAAAGGCGGGACTGCACTTGCAAAATGCTACTTCGAAGGATACCGATTCTCAGAGGATCTTGATTTTACAATAACGAAGAGCGTTACTGAGAATGAACTCTATGGGACTCTGGATATAGCAAAGGCAAAGCTGCAAGACGATATCGGAATAGTAACCAGCGACCAGCACTCTACGGTGGAAACGATTTCTGACGACTACGGGAAAGAGTCACTTGAAGCGAAGATCTACTATCGTGGCCCAATGGGCCAACAGGGTTCACCTAGATCCATTAGGGTTCATCTGAACAGAGAAGAATTCGTTGCCTTCCCATTTAATGAGCGACCAATTTCCCATCAATATTCGGATAAATCTCGACTCCCGCAAATAAGTATTCCAGTCTACTCGTTGGAAGAAATGTTTGTCGAGAAACTCCGAGCGATCTCTGGACAGAGGAGATTTGCAATAGGCCGCGATCTGTACGACATTTTTCACTTGAACGCTTTCGGGATAGACATTGAAAGCTCAATCGGGGCATTTCGTAGAAAATGCGAGGAGAAAGGGCTGAAAGTCGAGGACATACAGTTGGACACGTTCGACAAACGGAAGGACCAATATAGAACCGACTACAAACGGAACCTTAGCTATTTGGTTCCGAAAGAGAAGATGAGAGACTTTGAAGAGGTCTGGCTGGCGTCGAGGTCATTCTTGAATCGGGCGATCACAGAGTCTTGACGGAGTTGTTCCCGCCTCCGTCTGGCTAAGGGAGGCGGGAACAGGCTTCACTGGACGATTCTCACAACAAGGTACGGAGTCTGGTGGATGATGACGCCTGCTTTCTTTGCTTCACTCAGCTGTGCCTCCAGATCCCTGAGTTTCTGAAGCCCCTCCGTGTTGTACTCACGTTCCGGGCGGTAGGAAACGTAGACGTCGGCAGTGACGTCGTTCGCAACAAAGCGGCCAGAGGTCGTATGAGCAACGCCGGTGAGGTAATCGAAGGCATCATCCTTAATCTGCAGCTCTTCCTGTTCCAGAAGGGTTTTCTGATGCTTGATCTAGATCATCCTCTCAAAAGCCCTCTGAAGTCTTGTCTCGGTGTCCGCTTCCTTTGTAATTGTCGCGACTTCCATGATGATTTCTCCTTATGAATTCGGGGTACGTCAATGGGTTCCGACGTACCCCAAGTTTCGAGATCCGTTTGCTTTTACGCTGTCCGGTGGATGAAGAGAGTCAGGGCCAGTTTGATGATGTCCTGCGTGGAGAACCTTGTGGAGTCAACCTGCTCCGTGATCTGGACAGCGTCCTTCAGGCACCTCAGGAGCTCTTCCCGATCGCTCTCATCGTGACCGGAGCCTGGGTCCGGCGCTTTTTTCCGCGGAGGATCGTTCGGGGAAGGTGGAGCACTTGACGGGCCTGGTCCGTCCGTCTTGCTCTCGCTCTTCGGGGTCTCCGGTGCCACAGAAGCTTTCGGCGCAGCGGTGGCAACCTTGCCGGAGCCATTTGCCGGACTGACTTTGGAAACCTCGTTGATGAAGTTCTTCGAGGACTTGAACTCAATCAGGTCCCCTTCACGGAGGGCCGGAACACTGGACATGAACTTGCTGAAATTGAACCACTCCCCGTTGACCTTGATGCCCTTCTCATTCACTCTCTCAATTGTTCCGCTAACCGGAACCTTCGATGTCTTTTTCTCAATTTGCTGTAGCATGATCGCCTCCATTGTTTTTGTTGATACCTATCCTGGACAGGTCGAGAACCTGTCCCTATACTACTATGCAGAAAATCATACAAGATGTTTTCCGGTCCGACTTCGCCGGCTCTTGGTCCTACAAGTAGGAACCGGCTTTCTCTTGCAGGGACCCTCGGACTTTCTCGAATGTCTTCGATGACATGCGGAGATTCTTGCATATCTCTCTAACGGAGTAACCTGCTGTCAGTCCGGACAGAACCATTTTCTCGCAGGGATTAAGAGAATCAACGAATTCGACTGCAACGTATTCGTCGAAGGGGTCTGTTGAATCCGAGGCGATTACATTCTCAACGGTAGAATCATCCGCGATCTCGTCGGACAAATAACACTTCCCTTTGTTGAAAGCATCGAGCTGGCTTTTACCGGATTCGTCAAGAGCCAGAAAGCTCCTGTCATTTATACTTCTCGCGCATAACCGCATGTAGTTGACCAGCAGCGCAAAGGTGCATCGCGTGCCGAGCCGGAGGCCCTCCCGGTATGCAAGCAGCAGGAGCTCGTCGGCATCATCTTCCGTATGAGCGAAAACACGTGCATAGCTCATCAGCGTGGTGAATTCCTGATTAGTCATCTTGTCCCTCCCCTTCCAATTCGTAAAGCTTCATCGCGACTTTTCTTTCCTTCGTGACGAAATAACCCTCGCGGTCCCAGGCACCGCCCGGAAAGTCTTTGCACCAGCGGTAGATGTAAACGAAGAACTTGTGGACGAGAAGATTTTCAGTGACCCTGATCTGAATTCGCGAGCGCTGCCGCTTCAGATCGGCGGCGAACTTCCTGAACTCATCCTCCGAATCGAACCTGGTATCCATCATTGACCTCCTTTTTGTCCAGATTTCGCGCGCGCAAAAAAAAGATGAATGCCCGAACGTAATTGTAATTCTAAGCGCCGAAGCGCAGATGCGAAGGCAACGAAACTATCCTCGAAGAGGGGTGATAGCAGTTGAAAGGAATCTGTACTGCAGGCGTGCGACTCCGTATAGCCTTGACAGTCCCGCAGAAGTGCGGGCTGTCAAGGCTCGCACGCTGCTGAGTGCTTTCAACTCACACAAGTGCCTTCGCAGCAAGCGGAGGCGCTTATCTTGTTCACGTTCGGGCATTCAATCGGGGGGAACGCGGAAGCGTTCGTTCAAGGTGGGATTTCGTTGGAAGGAGCCGGTGGGAATGCAACGAGAAATCCTTGGGCTTAGAGGCGGTCGGGCGGGACGATTGTTGCCGTAGACGAGTTTATGAGTCTATGGCAGCTGGAGCGTAGGTGCGTGTGCCGAGTGTAACGAGGC
>JAJYOS010000439.1 GCA_021796055.1 Bacteroidota bacterium | reverse complement strand
AGTCCTTTGCTCTGCAGGCCGGGTGGAACAGGGTGTGCCTCCGGTGATGACAAATCTCCTCCGGCTGAAATGGATCCCGCCACTGATGCTCGGGTTGAAGAGAGCGCACGCATCTTTTTTCATCCGCGGCATTGAACTCTCCGGCAGCCGCAGGGGTTATATATTAGTCATGTCGTCATTGTGCACCATCAAAGCTGCGCGGTTCGCCGCAGTATCAGTTCTCTGTATGCTTATCGCCACCGGTGTATCGCTGGCCCAGGTTGCCGGAGGGAGGCGCATCAGTGTCGGCGGAGTGTTCGGTGATCCCTCCGGTGTGACTGTACGCTGCCCTATCGGCGTAGACCATGCGCTCGATGTCGGTTTCGGGCCCGATTACTTCGGCTCCCCGAGGCTTCAGCTCGATTATGTATGGCAGTTCGATTTATTCGGCTCAGGGCCGTTCGGATTTTATGCCGGTCCGGGCCTGGCGATAGCGTTCGCGAAGGGGATCAACGCGTTTTACACTCACGAGCCGAACAGGGAAAGATTCGCCGCCGCCGAGGACAACAGGTTCGAGATAGGCGGTACTGCGACCGTTGGGATGACGATTACTCCGGGAGGGGGTCCGGCCGAATTTTTCGTCGAATCCGGCCCGCTCGTTGTGGCCAGCCGCATCTTCGACCTCGACTTCGACGGAGCGGTTGGGGTCAGGATAAGGCTCTAGAGGGAAGGGCCCGGGGAACAAACCACCCCGTGAAGTTCATTCCCGCGGCCGGGGATGTCGGTCCTGAAGAGTTCCTGCGGATTGAGACCTCGAAGCAGACACATCTTCCACGTAGCGCACCTGGTGCTGTCAAATGCATCTTAATATATCCTTGAGCCACCTTTTGCGAAGTCGTGGCAACACTATTCCTCCGATTGACCAAGTTCTTTCGACCCTCCGTGCTCCCCATAGACCGCTTCCAGTTCCCGAGTGGGATCTCGGCTGCGGGGCGTACCCGTTGATCGTGTTCTTACTGCTCTCGAGAAACCTCGTGCTCAGTTCTGTCCTGTCTGCCGTAAAATTCAAGGATATGGTGCTGGTACCCTCCGGTGGGAACTCGATTCTGTTTACCTGTTTCATGGTTGGATTATTTCTTTTCATCCTCTCTGAGGTTTTCAGGGCCGGCACCTCTCTGGAAGAAGAAAATGAGATGATAGTTTAGGAATATGGAATGGCGATTAGAATAAACCTCGACGTGATGATGGCTAAGCGTAAGATTTCCCTGACAGAGCTTTCGGAAAAGGTCGGCATAACTCAGGCGAATCTTTCAATACTCAAGAACGAAAAGGCAAAGGCCATAAGGTTTTCCACTCTCGACAAACTCTGCGAAGTCCTCCAATGCAGCCAGGGGGAACTGATAGAATATTCGTCGGAAAGTGAAGAAGCCAGATCGCAGTCTTCATCGACTATCCCGAGTCCGGCCCCGTCTTTCGGCGGGGTAAACTCTACTGGTGTGCGGGAGTTTAACTCCCGCACCGTGTCCCGCGACAGTTCAACTGTCGCTAGCTTCTGCTTCCTGGCTGTAGTTCTGGATCCCGGCGTTCGCTGGGTTGACATTAAACTGCAATGAGTCCCCGCCGCACAGAAGCTGCTGTGCGGCGGGTCGCAGCGCACGGCGCTTACTGCGCCGGCGGCCCGGCAGGCGGCGAAGCGTTCTTTTGCCCGCCCGGACCGCGCCGCTTCGTTATCGACTCGAACTCAATCAGCACTGACGGCTGATCGGCAAAGACCGATTTCGCAGTGTGCTGTATCTTCCGTATCGTCTTCTGAAGAGCTTTCATCGCGGTGTCCCGCTCCTTCGTCGCGGCTTTCTGCTTCTTCTTTGCCGCCTCCTGCTCGCTGTCGACGGATGACAGCTCGTCCGCCGTGCCTGTGAGCTGCCCTATCTGCTCATCCTTGATCCCGTGATTTGCGAGGTCGGTCTTGTGGCTCGACGCGACGTTCCCGGTGTACCTCAACTCCGAGATCAGCCCCTTAACAGTGACCGGAATCTTGTTCCCGACATGGAACTCATTCATCTTTGCCCTGTCGTCCTCGCCGTAGGCTCCCTTGGCTGCCTCTCTTGTTCTGACGACCAGCGAGTCCCCCTTCTTGATTAGCTCGTTCTGCCGGACAGTGAGGCTTGACACGATTTCGATCGCGTTCTTCTGGTTGGTATCTTTCTGGGAAGCGCCTGTTGTCTGCACCGATAGAGTCTGGATCTGGTTGTCCGGGATCCCGTTCGTGGTTCCATCGGCTGCATGTCTGCCGCACGTAACTTTGAGCATTTCAGCTTGCTGAATTGTCGAGTCCATTTTTTCCATGATTGATCCTTTCCTGATTTTGTTTTTCTTTCGGTTGTTGATCCCGTTCCAAATCTATCTTGGAATTCGGACGAGAATCCTATTTCAGGTGAGAATCACTGTCGTATTGGAATGGACTGTAATCTGGTTTGCCGAAAAAGGCACCCGTTTCAAAGCAAGAATCTTCGGCATTGCCTCCGGGAATGGGCCCGGACAATCTGTACATTTCAAGGGTTTTGGGGGTCGAAAGATTGAGGGCCGCGGCTGAAAACGAAAACAACGCGTTATTCGGCCAGAAAATGGGTCCTGCAGCAAGGTTAGACTCCCCGGCAAGCGGGCAAGAGCCGTCGGATAGGAGATGAATGTGATCGGCAAGCACGTTCGGGCCGTGGGAAAGGGTGCTGGAAAGATAATTCAGGAGGTTAAAGCCTCCGGCAATGACGTAATGAGCATCGGCGAGGACATTTGGGCCGCCGGAAAGCTTGCCAGTGCGATCGGTAAGTACATACGGGCCGTCAGCCGGTATGCCACCCGCACAGGAAAGCTGGGGCGGGCCTCCGGCAAATGCGTTGACGCGGCCGGAACGACGGTTAGAGTCTGCAGAAACCCCCGAAAAACCAGCCAAGTACGCATATGTTCGGGACTGCGATGATATCGAGGTATCACCACAGCCATCATATCGGTTGATCACCCTGGTTGACTGTTCATGTGCGGAACCGCAGCCTAACTGTGCCGTGGCAGGGGAGCCGCCATGTCTAAATGAATAATGGGATAAACCGCCGCTCATCCGCATGACACACCCGCATTTTGCCCTCTTCTGCTCCGCCGAAGGCAACTTAGCAACTGTACCATGTAATGTCAAGAAGGAAATGAAAAAAGAAAACTCGCCGTCATACACATCGATCGGGACTACAGAGTTCAGGCCCGCAAAACCCTTCGCCTCAAGTTGATTTCTCTATGTCCCACGCCCTTCGCCCTTTGCTCGATGCTTTATGCCCTTCAAGTTGATTGTGTAATCTCCCTCGTCTTCTTATCTTATTCTGTCAGCGGTTCAAACTCTCACCATTCTGGATTCGTGCTCCATTTTCGATGTCGCAGCGCTCAACGGGCTTTCCCGTGACCGCGTCCGGCGGCACTCATGATCGTGTCTTGTAACCGGGCGGGACAGAGATGCGTATTAAGTAATGTCAGGGCACAAGCTGTTTCCAATAATTACAGATGAGAAAAACTTTGAAAACTGTTGCCACTCTTATAGTATTCTTTTGTTTTCTTGAAAGTCAGGTGCTCTCCCAGACCGGGAGAATTACAGGCTTCGTCTCAGACGCCAAGACCGGCGAGCCGCTGGTCGGAGTCAATATGATGATCAACGAGCTGATGAACACGGGATCATCTACGGATGAAAACGGGAGGTTCAGAATCGCAGCCCCCGTCGGAAGTTATTCCCTGAAGGCGAGTCTACTCGGATACCAGGCAATCGTGAAGACCGACATCATCGTCACGACCGGCGGAGAGACGCACGTCGTAATAAAAATGATCGAGGCACCTCTCGAGTTGGGACAGGTAACCGTTACTCCGGACTATTTCGACAAGGCTTCAATTGAAAACACGATGAGCACCGTGGTTCTCGGCGCCGAGGAAGTGAGAAGGTCGCCCGGCTCCGACCAGGACTTCCAGAGAATTCTCCAGGCGATGGCAGGCGTCTCTTTCTCGACGGACCAGACGAACGAATTGCTGGTGCGGGGCGGAGCGCCGGACGAAAACCTCACGGTCCTCGACCACATGGAGATACATTCGACCAACCATTACCCGAACCAGTACAACTCCGGCGGTCCTATCAACATGATTAATGTGGACCTGATACAGGACGTACAGTTCTCTACCGGAGGATTCATATCCAAATACGGCGACAAGTCGTCTTCCGTAATGAATATCACCAGCAGGGAGGGAACGAGGGAGCGTCTCTTGAGCGGGAGTGCGAATCTTTCGATGGCCGGATATGGTGCGGTCCTCGAAGGAAACATAAACGGCAGAACCGGATCCTGGCTGGTCTCCGCGCGGAAAAGCTACATAGATCTCATCGCGGGATCGTTCGGCCTCACTGCGATACCGAAGTATTACGACATCCAGTCGAGGGTCGTTTACGACCTGTCGAGGATCCATAACCTGTCGTTTTCCGGAATCTACGGCAACGATCTCATAAACATCGAAGGGGAACCGAACACGGTGAATTTGTCGCTCGCAGGGAGGAGCGATACGGTGGACGTGTACAATGTCGATGTGAAGCAGCATCAGTACGCGGCCGGCCTCACGCTGGAAAGCAAGTGGTCCGACCGGTTCGTATCCATCTTGACTCTATCGCGCAACAATTATCATGACGGCACATACGTAACGAGCGATTTCACCCAGAGGAACTACGGCTCAAGCGGTAAGATCAATTCGACAAACATCCTATATAGAAGGGATGTTTACAGGCAGAATGCCGACAACGGAGAAACATGCCTCAACTCGGAATTTATATGGAATCTCGACAGGAACCACGAGATAAACTTCGGTGGCTCGCTGAAATTTATAGAGTTCAGGACGCTCGAGTCGGTCGATGCAGACACCGCACGTTATGATATCAACGGCGACGGGTACTTTGACGCTACGGTCACGCTGCCCGCATCGATAATCGATTACAATTTCCCCTTTCCCGATCAGCATAAGGCCTACTCCTATATAAATGATAAGATGAGGCTCCTTGGCGAACGGCTTGTCCTGAACGTCGGCGTCAGGTACGATTACATGTCATACAGCGGGAACGGAGATTTCAGCCCCCGATTCTCCGCCTCTTATTCCATACTGCCGGACAGGCTCGCATTGAACCTCTCGCTGGGAAAGTTCTTCCAGACGCCGGCTCTTCCTTATTTCGGCGACAGGTTCCAGACCGAAACAAACCGCTACCTGGAGAGCTCCGAGGCGGATCATTATGTGTTGGGTGTGGAATATCTTCCGGCGCCCGGTCTCAAGGTCGATGTCGAGGGATATTTCAAGAAGTACTCGCGCCTTCCGGTTTCAGAGGCCTTCGTCCACTTTTATGACCGAACCTTCAGGTCGCAGAAGTTCCTCAACATCGGACGGCAGGATGTGTACGGTCTCGATGTGCTTGTTCAACAGAAGCTCATCCGGGACTTTTACGGCACGCTGGCTTTCTCGAGGATGACCAGCACGTTTTACGACCCGCGAATCGGCATGGAAGGAAGGACCTTTCCTTCGGATTATGACTTCCCGTATGTGGCCACAGCGATCTTCGGAAAGAGGTTTGCGGGATTGAGGTCCCAACTCAACGACATGCCGTTCTACCTGAAATATCCGAGCTACATTCTTCCCTTTTCAGACGACATGGAAATAAGCTTCCGGTACAGATATGCGACGGGGAAGCCGTACACCCCCATGGAATTCGTGACGGATGAACAGCACAGGGAAGGGACGTCGAAGTGGAGCAGCGGGTGGTGGATTGCGACGGACAATATAAACTCCGCCAGGTATCCCGATTACCAGCGGTTCGATGTCGCCTTCTCCAGCAGGTTCAATTACGAGGCGTGGAACCTTGTTATGTTCCTGTCTGTGCAAAACGTACTTAACCGGAAGAACGTCGCATTCTATCAGTACAATTCGGACGGGACGATCGAG